>CALGJW010000261.1 GCA_937930025.1 uncultured Saprospiraceae bacterium
ATCCTGGTGCCTACAAGCAAAATAAAGATCACCATCCATCTCGTTGACCACTACAAATCAAAAGTGAGCCAAGCCTTTTTGAGCGAGTCCTACAAACGAAAAAGGCCAGCCGAAGGCGTGACCTTTATTTTATTTGCAACGCCCCCTTCAGGATCGCGCCAGCAATCCTGGCGCCGACAAGCAAAATAAAGATCAACATCTATCTCTCAGACCTTTACAAATCAAAAGTGAGCCAAACTTGTTTGAGCGAGTCATACAAACGAAAAAAGTTAGCCGAAGGCGAAGACTTTTAAATATTTGCAACGCCCCTTTACAGGATCGCGTAAGCAATCCTGGTGCCAACAAGCCAATCAATCTCTACAAAAATAAGATCACCCAATCTTACTATCTTTACTAGCCAATCACTTTTTGAACCACAGTGAGACTTCCCCTGTTCTAAAGACAATAATTAAGCTATCCAGTTAACTCCATAAACCTTTTTTCGATGAAAACATTTTTAAACTTTTTATTCCTCTTCTTTCTTTGTTCAAATAATTTAATAGCCCAAGATGCTTATCATCAAGCAGTCTCAGACTATTTGAGTACAACATATAGCGCGGATGGAGGAACTTGGCTTATAGCTAATACAGAGATTTCTAATAATTCTGCTGCTATTTCCTACGGAGCCACAAATACTGTGGAATCAATTACTGGACAGGAGTTCTCGACCAAAGTAAACATAAACGTTGCAGCAGCAGGGAATAACCCTTGGGACGCTGGAAGATTTAATAAAAGTTTAACCGCCGTTGATGTCGATGATGTGGTATTGGTCACTTTTTATGCGCGTTCTGTAAATGGGGACGGTTCCATCAACGCCTTTGCAGAAGACGAGGATGATTTTTTTAAGGAGTATTATTTCGAAGTTGATTTAACGGAAGAATGGCAAAGAAAATTTATTGTTTTTAAGTCCATTAGGAACTATCCTCAATCCACCTTAAATCTAGGATTTCATTTGGGCGTTCAAGCACAACAAATAGAAATTGGTGGATTTACAGCCATCAACTTTAATGGAACAATTGACTTAGATGATTTGCCGAATGATTTTGCAGGAAATGAATATGGAGGAAATGAACCGGATGCTCCTTGGAGAGCAGAGGCCCAAGCGAATATCCAAAATTTAAGAAAAGCTACCCTGACGATAAATGCAGTGGATGCCAATAATAATCCACTTACCGAAGGGTCGGTCAATGTAAGCATGAAGCAACATGACTTCGTTTTTGGAACAGCAGTAAAGGGCTGTGCCTTCGCTGGAAATAGTTGTCAAAATTTTACTTACGAAAGTAAACTGACAAATCTCGATGGAAAAGGTCATGGATTTAATGCTGTGGTATTTGAGAATGATTTGAAATGGGATGCATGGGAAGAGGGTTGGGCAGCTTCGCCAGCGGAGTTAACTAAATGCGTAGATTTTTTAACGGAAAAAAATATAGCAGCCAGAGGGCACACTTTGGTTTGGCCGGGAGATCAATTTCTGCCAGATGATGTCGGAGCTAGTACCGATATCAATTTTGTGAAAAGTAGAATCAATGATCATATGGAGGAAATATTGACTTACCCTGGATTCATTGGTAGGATTCCTGAATGGGATGTCCTGAATGAAATTGTGGTTAATAGGGACCTTGAAAACTTATTTATTACAGATGCAGCTTACGAAACAGGCCGAGAACTTTATGTAGAGATTTTTGAAAAAGCAAAAGAAATTTCTCCGGACACTAGGTTGTACTTGAATGACTATGTGACCCTAACCCTAGGCAATGAAGCTGGCGCCACTCAGTATGAAAGGCTAAAAGATTTTCTCGGAGAAATAGTAGATGCTGGTGCGCCTATAGATGGAATTGGATTTCAAGGACATATTGGTTCTGCCCCAAATTCTATCTATGATGTACTTGACACCTATGATGATTTCTATGATGCCTATGGACTAACAGCTAAGATTACTGAGTTTGATCTACCTGAAAGCGTTGAAGAAGAGCTAGCTGCAAAATATTTGGGAGATTTCTTGACGGCTACTTTCAGTCACCCAAGCATGGATGGATTTCTATTTTGGAGTTTTTGGGACGGAGCAACTTACATGAATCCTGGAGCAAATCTTTTTAACCAAGATTGGTCTCAAACACTCGTAGGGGATAAATTTGTAGACCTAGTGTTTAATAAATGGTGGACAAAAGAAATCGCAAAAATTGATAATGGTTCTGCTTTAGTGGAAGCTTTCAAAGGAGTCTATGAAATTTCTTACAAGTGCAATGGTGAATTGGTCTCCTATGAAATTGAAATCCTAGAAGATAAAACAATCAATATTGAATGTGATGCTATAGGAGTAAACACGCTGAATATCTCCCGGCTAGATTTTGACCTTTTTCCAAATCCCTCGAAGGGAGTCATTAATTTCAATTGGGATACTACAGTCTCCAACAATCCAGCAATAGCTTGGCAGGTTTATTCTGCCGCAGGCCAATTGATTCAATCTCATAAAGAGACTTCAAGTCTAAATGGTCAAATAGATTTGTCTGATTCACCAAAGGGGATTTATTTGATTAAAATTGTTTTTGAATCTGGAGAAGAAGTGGTGAAACGAATGGTTATCCAATAACAAATAGAGATTTCAATTCAAATAATCTACTTTTAGGAGACTTAACCTAAAAGTATGTCAAAGAACAAAAAATCACTCTGGACCATCTCCGTGGCATTAGCCGGTTTCCTTTTCGGATTTGACACCGTGGTGATCTCCGGGGCGAATCTTCCTATCCAAGAATTATGGAATACCTCTCCTTTATTTCACGGAATATTCATCATGTCCATGGCCCTTTGGGGAACTGTCTTAGGCGCACTCTTCGGTGGAGTACCTTGCGATAAAATTGGCCGAAAGAAAACCTTACTTTGGATTGGTTTTTTATACGCTGCTTCAGCTCTAGGTTCTGCCATTGCTTGGGATCCATATTCTTTTTCCTTCTTTAGATTTATCGGTGGCCTTGGGGTTGGCGCTTCAAGCGTAGCGGTTCCAGTTTATCTTTCCGAAGTTTCTACTTCTGATGAACGAGGATCGATCGGTGCACGTTATCAATTCATGATTGTCTTTGGAATTTTCATCGCCTTTTTTAGCAATTATTTATTGAAGGGAGTGGGGGGAACGATCGATTGGAGATTGATGCTTGGAGTGGAAGCCATTCCTGCCATTATTTATAGCCTGCTAGTTTTAGGTATACCAAATAGTCCGCGATGGTTATTGTTGTATAAAAATGATGAGGAAGGTTCGAGATCTGTATTGAGCCAGTTAGGCGTACCTAACATTGACAAGGAGATTAGCGAGATGAAGGATTCGATGAAAAAAGTGGCGAATGCTTCCGTGGGACTATTTAACGGTAAATATTCATTGCCAGTAACTTTGGCTTTTTTAATTGCTTTTTTCAATCAACTCTCTGGAATTAATTTTGTCTTATACTATGCGCCAGAAATATTAGAAAAAGCAGGACTTGGTGGATCAGAGTCTTTGTTAAGTTCTATTTCAATTGGAGCAGTTAATTTAGTATTTACAATGGTTGGCATGTATTTAATTGATCGAGCTGGAAGAAAAGCATTGATGATTTGGGGTTCATTGGGTTACATTCTTAGTTTGACAATGGTGGCTTACGCATTTTATTTTTCCGCTAGTCCAACTTTTCTATTATTTTTCATCTGTCTATTTGTAGCCTCACATGCCATCGGTCAAGGTGCAGTCATCTGGGTTTTTATTTCAGAAATTTTTCCAACAAAAGTTCGCGCTGCAGGACAATCCTGGGGAACAGGAGTGCATTGGGTTTTTGCGGCCATTATAACGATGATTACTCCTTTCTTCTTGAATTCAAATGACGGTATTTTCAAAGACAACCCATATCCAATCTTTTTATTCTTCGCAGGATTCATGATACTACAGCTACTCTTTGTAATTTTTATGATGCCAGAAACAAAAGGAAAATCTTTAGAAGAAATAGAAAAAGCATTAACTAAATAATTTACCATATTCAATGACTGAATTAGAAAATTACATCTCCGGGTATTTTGGAATTGCACAAAAGGATCTTGCCAACTTGGCTTCAATGTTTGAAGAAGTAAGTTTAACCAAGGGAGAATATTTTGTGAAAAAAGAGCAGTACAGTCAAACCATTGGTTTTCTGCGCAATGGATTCATTCGCTATTATGCCAGTGATCAACATGGGAATAAAGAGGTTACTCAGTGGATTGCATCGGGTGGAAACTTCATCGCAGAGATTTCCAGCTTCACCTTTAAGACAGCTTCCAGATTTAATATTCAAGCACTCACAGATTGTCAGCTCTATGTGATCAGCAATGAGCGTTGGAATGAGATCGTCAACGTCATTCCTCGCTGGCCAGAATTAGAAAAGTTGTTTTTGACCAAATGCTTTGTCACTATGGAAAATCGAATCTTCGCACATCTCTCCATGACCGCCGAGGAACGCTACCTTGAGCTATTCGAAACGAATCCCGAGATTTTGAATCAAGTACCCTTACAGCATCTGGCCTCTATGCTCGGTATGAGCCCTGAGACTTTTAGTAGGGTTAGGAAAAAACTGATGGAAGCCAAATAAATTACGCTGATTTTATTTTCTTGACATATGTCAAGCGCTCAAGATTAAAAGGAGCTGATCTTTGTATTATAAATACAAACTATGATATCTAGAATCAGTACTATTATTTTATTCATCCTTTTAATCACTAAAATCATGGCACAAAAGACAATTTCAACTCAAGTAATTATTCAAGCAAACCCAACAATCATTTGGCAAGTATTAACCGATTTTGAAGCTTATCCGGAATGGAATCCATTCATCACATCTATTGAAGGGAAAGTGGAAGTCGGACAAAAATTGAAGGCAGATATTGGCAATATGACCTTTAAGCCAACAGTTCTAACTGCTACACCCAATAAAGAATTCAAGTGGATTGGTAGACTTTTATTCAAAGGGATCTTTGATGGAGAACATCGTTTTCAAATCATTGATAATGGGGATGGGACGTCAACCTTTATTCAAAGTGAAAATTTTAGTGGAATATTAGTTGGCCCATTTAGTAAAAAACTGGATAATGAAACCAAGCCTGGTTTTGAGCTAATGAATCAAAAGTTGAAAGAAAGGGCAGAGGAGCTAAGTAAGTAATTCAGTAGTAAATATGTTAAAGTTGTGTTGAGTAAGAACAGCAAAGCTAAAAATTCGTAACTTTTAGTCATAAAAGTGTTTTGCTTATGAAGGCCAACATTGTTTTTTCCATATTATTTATCTATTCCGCATTCTGCTTTGGACAAAATCCAACCACGCTTGTTGTCAAGGAACTATGGGATGAGGAGCAAGAAATTTGGGTTGTAGAAGATCAAGAGTCTTGGAAATACAATTCTAAAAGACAAGAAACAAACTATTTAAAACAACATTTCGATCATTCAGGTTTTGGAAGTGATTCTGAAATTGAAGTGATAAGTGAATATGATGAAAGAGGAAATGTAGTTCTGGAAAGGACGATATCTAGCTATGGAAATTCTTCCTCAGAAAAATTGATCGAATCGCAATTTAACGAGTCAAATCAAGTTACTGCAATTATTAATCAAAAATTTAATGCTAATGGTGAACTCATTGAAATTACTAAAACAGAATATGAATATGGGGCATCGGATGATTGGATAAGTAAAAAGGATTTTGAGAAATTGGATGCCAATTCAGATTGGGAATTAAGTTTTGAGATCAATAAAATATTTGATTCGGAGGGATGTTTTTTGAATATAGAATATATTGATTATGAAACCTATTTAAACCGAACCTCAATTTTAACTGGTAGTTATAAGCGTCACGGAGCATGTCTTGTAGATACTTTCGTGCTTCGTTATACTCCAGCTGTTGATAGTCTTCCGATGTCATTGAGGCAGCGAGATGTTTATCAATATCCCGAAGAGAATTTAAATTATATAAAAATAACTGAAAGATGGGATCCTGAAACGGATGAAGTGAAGGAGTTTTATCATCAAGAAGAAGACTTTGATGAGGAAGGGCGGTCAATTAGGTATTATCGTAATTATGTTGATGCTCAAGATTCAATATTGATAACTAGATCATATACAACTGAAGGCCTTCCATTTGTAATTAATGAAGTGAACACTTCGGATACTTATGGTTCCCCAACTCCTAGGGTGAAAAAAGATAGTTTTGAATACATATTTGAACAGGACTTATTGCTGAATGAATATAATTTTCGTTTTGATAGTTATTTTTATCAATATGAAAAAAATACTGCTTATGAATACGATTGCGATGGGCAGTTAAAATCAGAAACAGTAACCTACTCTGATCAGTTTCCCAATAGTCGTACACGATATGAATATTTGGTAGAGGTGGATTGTAATTTGTCTCAACAAAATGCAAGTATTACAATTTTCCCAAATCCTACCTCTGGAAAATTATACCTACTAAGCAATGTGCTAGATGTGCAAGATGCGAAATATGAACTCTATTCGATTACTGGACAATTAATGCGGTCAGGAGAATTCCCACAATCTTTCACTCCTACAGAAATAGAACTAGGTGCAGCATTCGGAAATGGCTATTATGTCCTAAGGTTATTCACCGAAGATATCGTGGTTGCTGAAAAATTTGTCTTACTCCATTAAAAAGTAGAATTCCCTTCTAATTAATACGGTTTTCAATAGATATTGGCCAAATGTTGTTAATGTTCTGGTGAAAAGCAGCCTTAACACCCGTGAAGCCGTACCTTAATGGTAGTATGTGAACTAATTATGAAGATCTACCTTGTTTTTCCCTTATTATTTTTATTTGCTTTTCTAACAGAAGGGCAGCAGCCAATCACTCGTATAGTGAAGGAAAATTGGATAGTAGAATTCGAAGCTTGGGATAAAACGGAAGAACTAACTTGGAAGTATAATGACAAAGGGCAGCAAACAAATTACTTGTACAACAACTTTATAGAATCGGACTTTATCCAGTTTTTTCGAAAACAAGAAATTTATAACTATGACGACAAGGGAAATCGTAGTGGTATTTGGTCGAAATCTTCTGGCCCTTTTTCTACAACAGAAAGTCTACAAGAAAGTCAGTTCGATAATTTAAATAGAATTACTTCTGATATCGTTCAAACAATTAACCCAGGAAATAATACCACTAGTTTTCGGAAAGCAGAATATACTTATAATGCATCCAATGAAGGGGTTCGAATAACATATTCGGAGAAGGAAAATGTAGTCGATGATTGGCAACTCGATTTTGTGGTGGATAGTATTTATGATGTCAATGGTTGTTTGGCAAAGGCGCAATCCGTGTCGCATAATATAAATTTTGATCATACCGCTGCTCAAATATTTATACATAAAAATGATGCATTATGCAGATTGGATACGCTAGATAGCTGGTCTAATAGTTTTGCGGATTCCACTCTTTATCACATTCGTCGAAATGTATTTAACTATATAGGGAGTGGACAAGATATTCAACAAATACAACAACGAAGAACTATAGCATCAGGTGAATTGGAAAATCATTTCTTTCAAGAAGAAAGGTATGATGATGCTGGACGCCAAATTCATCGATTCTACCATAGATTTGATGAACAAGATTCCATAATTGTTAACAGAACTTATATCGCCGAAGGGTATCCTTTAGTGGTCGATGAATGGAGAGTGCGATATCTAAGTGGTGGCCCAAGTTATAGAATTGTAAAAGATAGTTTTGCGTATCAATTTGAAGACGGGTTATTAAAGGAGCAGGTGGAATTTCAATTTCGTAATGCTGAATTAGAATCGCAAAGAAAAACAGTTTATGATTATTACTGTAATGGCCAATTGAAATCCGAAACAATAATTTTCGAAACGGGTCATCAAAACCGTACGCGCTACGAATATTTAGGAAATGTAGATTGTGGGTTAACACAAGAAAATGCCAATCTAACTATTTTTCCAAATCCTACATCTGGAAAAGTATTTGTTCAAAGCAATATACTTGATGCGAAAGATGCACAGTATCAACTCTATTCCATCACCGGATTATTGTTGGGATCTGGAGAGTTCTCAAGATCTTCCATTCCCACGGAAATTGATCTTCCTGCAGATTTTGGCAATGGCTACTATGTCTTAAAGTTATATACAGACGATATTGTCGTGGCGGAAAAATTTGTTTTACTGCATTAGATAGAAATTCATTCCACTTCCGGAATCACCCATTTTACTCTACCAACCGTGCCATCATCCAATCGCACCTTTATTCCATGTGTATGATTTGGCGACTTAGTCAATATGCGCTCCACAATTCCTTCCGTTAATTCTCCACTTCTCTGATGCTGCTTTTGAATCACTTCGACCAAAGCGCCAATACTTATATTAGATCTTAAATTTCCTGCTAGTTTATTTTCAGACATTGAATGCTTTTTTGTTGAAGATGTTTAAGTAAAAATTGAGGTAAATATAGTGCAATGTTGGTCAATTGCTTTCAGCACAATTCGCTACGCGGCAATTGTCTTCGATGCAAGGTCGAAATTGTGTTGAGGGTGCTGGTCGTTAGGGTCGAATATGCGGTGAAGGTTTCCACGAATTTGGAACGTATCGAATAACGCAATTTTAACTCTGGCATATCAAAAATGATTTTCAAACTCAAGAAACCCAGTCTGTCAAGAAATTGAAAGAAGAACATCAAGTAAATCCCATAATCCTGAAAATCCTGATTCAGACAATATGCGCTGGCTTCGCGTCAAGCACAATTCGCCTTTTTTTTCGAAATCGTAAATCGCAAATTGGCATTAATAAATCATTCTCTATCTTTATACAAGTTAAATTCTATTTGTATGAAACTCAATACCTATTCTCTGCTTTTAATAATATTGTTTATTTATTCCTGCAAGCAAGAGTCCCATGTGGCTGAGACTTCGGAAGAATCAAAACTCGGAGAAATATCCTTCAATGTCTCTGGTGAAGAAAAAGCACAACCATCTTTTGAGAAAGGACTATTACTTCTACATAGCTTTGAATATGAAGACGCCCGAGAAGCATTCTTGGAGGCACAAGATTTAGACCCAAATTTTGCAATGGCTTATTGGGGCGAAGCTATGACCTACAATCATTCCTTATGGCAAAGACAAGAAAAGGAAAAAGCAATCGAAGCATTGGGAAAATTGGGGGCAACTCCAGAGGAAAGAATGGCTAAAGTAAAAACTCCTTTGGAACAAGATTTTTTTAAGGCAATAGAAATTTTGTATGGTGAAGGAACTAAGTATGAACGGGATTTAGCTTACAGTAACTTTGTGAAAGCATTGACGGAAAAATATCCAAAGCATCATGAGGTCTCTGCCTTTTACGCCGTTTCCTTATTAGGGGCATCACGAAATGGAAGAGATGAAGACTTGTACGGAAAGAGCGCTGAGATAGCTCAAGGAATTATTAAAGAAAATGCCTCTCATCCCGGTGCCTTACATTACTTAATCCATTCTTTTGATGATCCAGGACATGCGCACTTGGCAAAGGCAGCCGCAGATAGGTATAGTAAGGTCGCGCCAGATGCGGCGCACGCCTTGCACATGCCCTCACATATATATGTGGCCCTGGGCGAATGGAACGATGTGGTCACTTCAAATATCGCCTCTTGGAATGCTAGTGTGAAGCGAAAAGAACGAAAGGAATTGGGGACGGACGCATTGAGTTTTCATGCGCTGAATTGGTTACAATACGGAATGCTACAACGCAACGAAATGAAAACAGCAGAATCATTGCTCAATAATATGACTCGGTTTAGTGAGGAGTTGGATTCAAAAGTTTCCCGTTCCTATTTGGTAGCGATGAAGGGCGCACATCTTGTAGAAACAAATAACTGGTCCAGTGATATTGCAAATATCGCAATTTCAGTTGCTGATTTACCCATTACTAAAAGAGCAGGGTATGCCTTTATGGAGGGCATGAAAGCATTCGCGAAAAAAGATAGAACACTTTTAAAAAGTATTATTAAAGATTTAAAAACGGCCAGACAAACTGCGGCACTGTCTGTTGGCGAGAGTGGATTCGCGATGTGTAGTTCCGCCGGAAGAGCTAACAGACCTCCAAGTCAGTTGGATGTGGATATGGCCAAGGTTATGGAACTAGAATTGATGGCTTATGCTGCTTCGTTGAACCAAGATTTTACCACTGCCGCTAAACATTTTGAATCAGCAGCTCAGTTAGATGAAGGTCTTAGCTATTCCTATGGCCCGCCAGTTATTTTAAAACCGGTTCATGAAGCCTACGGAGAATTTCTGCTGTTAACGAATCAGCCTGAAAAGGCCGTTGCGGTTTTTGAAAAAGCCTTGAAGCGCAATCCGCGTCGCTTGCGATCTTTGCTTGGTTTGCAGACAGCCGCTGATCGGGCAGGGGAGAAGGATTTGATGGCGAAGGCAGAAGCGGATCTAAGCTTGAGTTTGGAGAAGCGGGAGCGCGGGGAGATTTTGTAGATAGTTAGTTAACGCGAGGTTGCAAACTTATTGTGAGGTGGAATAAATATTTACTATTTTGTACCTTATTTCACAGGCACTAAACAGATATAATGAAGAGTAAGGCTAGTATAATTTTGGCAATTGTGGTAATGTTGATGGGGCAACATGTTTTTTGTCAAACTGATCAAGAAAATACCTATTTAAGAACTGTTGGTATGGATGCTAATTTTATTAATAATTTTCTTCCAATTGATAATTCCATAGGTACCCGAGGAACATATCTTTTACATTATATAGGCTACAATGAAGATGGGAAGTTTACCAAACACGCTTTTGATATGTCGATAGGTGGTACCTTTGAAAGTAATGATTCAGACATAGATCAAGATAATTTTCGCTTTGATATCGAATACAAAATTGGAAGGGGTAAAAGAAAATCAGCCTTTAATAATAAAGCTTATTTTTTATTCGGTGGGGAACTGGCAGTTCGGTATTTCACGAACAAAAGGTCTATTGTAGATCCCAACGATCCGACAGGCTTGGGATTAAACAAGAATCTTGATCGATTATTTGCTACATCCATTGGTCCTGTTTTAGGATTCGGATATAATATTCTTAAACGATTTAGTATTTATACGGAAGCTGGACTAAATTTTAGAGTAGGTTATGGAATTGATAATTTTGAATCTGAGTTTGATCCATCCTTAAATTTCAGGGATAATGTTTTAAGCTTGACGACTGGTTTTTTAATTCCAAGATCACTAATTATATTCTACCACTTTTAATATACACTGGAGATGAGATTTCAACATTTGGCATTTTTTTTATTGATAATTTTAGTTGCTTGTCAAAATTCATTTGATAGTGATAACGTCTATGACTCAGAATTGGTTTTAGAGGATTTTGATTATTTTGAAGAGGAGATTCCTTTTAGCAAGACAGCGTATGGTGCCTCAGTTAATCATGATGATATGGCTGCATTGGGAAGGATCTTGTTTTATGACAAAAGATTATCTCAAAATAATTCCATAGCGTGTGCTAGCTGTCATAAGCAAGAGATCGGTTTTTCAGATAACAAAATATTTAGTACCGGAGTTAGAAATTATGAAACTACCAGAAATGCAATGCAATTAGTAAATAATGCCTATCAAATAGCGCATTTTTGGGAAGGGAAGGAAGGTAAAATTGAAGATCATGTTTTAAGCCCAGTTTCTAATCACATTGAAATGGGTATGAAAGATGTCAACGAATTAGTTGAAAAATTAAAAGGAATAACTGCTTATAATACACTATTCAATCAAGTATATGGTGAAGAGATTTCAGAAGAACTAATAACCAATTCCCTTTCAACATTTGTGGCATCTATCATCTCTTATAATTCAAAATTCGACAAGGGGGAAGAAATCAACTTCGCCAATTTTACTATTTCTGAGGTCGCTGGAAAAGATCTGTTCTTTGGAAAGGCAAAGTGCTTTAACTGCCATGGTGGAGATCATTACAGCGCATCCTGGCGAAAGAATGCTAACATCGGTCTAGAAATGAATTATGATGACCAGGGAGGAGGAAATGGAAGGTTTAAAGTCCCTTCTCTCAGAAATATAGCATTGACAGCACCCTATATGCATGATGGGCGTTTTGAAACATTGGAAGAAGTTGTTGATCACTATGCCAATGGAGTAAGAAATCACCCTCATTTGGATTGGGCTTTAACAACTCCAATTGCATTAGATGAATTAGAGTCAAAACAACTCGTTGATTTCCTTCATACTTTAACTGATCACCAATTGATAAATGATGAAAAATTTTCAAATCCATTTTAAATAAAATTTCTAGTCAAGTGAACGGCTTGTTAATTCCAATTTGATAGTCGATCATAAGTATTTGACTACGTTATTCGATTGCAAGATATTCGGTCACAAATATTCGGTCACAAATATTCGGTCACAAATATTCGGTCACAAATATTCGGTCACAAATATTCGGTCACAAATATTCGGTCACAAATATTCGATCACAAATATTCGATCGCAAGACATTCGATCGCAAGACATTCGGTCGCAGATATTCGGTCGCAAAACATTCGATCACAAGACATTCGACTACTTTTGACTTTTGACTTTGAACTTTTGACTTTTTACTTTGCATGACGATACTGCGGCGATAATAAATATTTCACCCCTCTGGGGCTTAACGAGATATGGTTTTGTGAAGCTATAAATATTTCACCCCTCTGGGGCTTAAAATTCTTTTTTCACAAATATTCGATTACGTTATTCGATCACAAGATATTCGATCACAAGATATTCGATCACAAGATATTCGATCACAAATATTCGATCACAAGACATTCGATCACAAGACATTCGATCACAAGACATTCGATCACAAGACATTCGATCGCGAGATATTCGATCACAAGACATTCGATCACAAATATTCGATCACAAGATATTCGATCACAAATATTCGATCACAAGACATTCGATCGCAAGATATTCGATCACAAGACATTCGATCACAAGATATTCGATCACAAGATATTCGAATTCGTCATTCGTCATTCAACATTCGACATTCGTAATTCGACATTCGACATTCAACATTCGTCATTCGTCGTTCTCCACATCTTCCCCCTTTTTATCCACACCACTTGCCACATAAACAAATAATGCATACATTTGACACAAATAGTTTATAAAATTGCAACCAGAACCATTCTCCGTTATTCGAACCAGGGACCGGGGACCAAGAATCAGAGACCAATAACCAATAACCAATAACCATTTACCGTAATTCGAATCCGGGACCCAAGACCAAAAACCAGGGACCACAAAATATACATATGTCAGATTACAGCCGCGCAATACTACACCTAGACCTCGACACCTTCTTCGTATCCTGCGAACGCTTGATCGACAGTCGATTGAAGGGGAAACCGATCTTGGTGGGCGGGACAGGAGATAGAGGAGTGGTCTCCGCCGCTAGTTATGAGACGCGATTATTTGGCGTGCATTCGGGGATGCCCATGAAAATGGCGCGACAGCTTTGCCCAGAGGCTATATTGATCAAAGGTAATGCTGGTACCTACACTAAATACTCCAAGCAAGTAACAGAGATCCTAAAAGAGAAAGTGCCTATTTTAGAAAAGGCCAGTGTGGATGAATTTTATGCAGACCTCACTGGCATGGATAAATTCTTTGGTTGCTACAAGTTCGCCACCGAGCTTCGCCAGCGAGTGATTAACGAAACGGGACTGCCGATCTCTTTTGGATTATCTGTCAATAAGACGGTTTCCAAGGTGGCCACGGGAGAGGCGAAGCCCAATAACCAAATCAAGATAGATGAAGGCTATGAAAAACCATTCCTTGCACCACTCTCCATCAAGAAAATTCCCATGGTGGGAGATAAGACCTATCAGATATTTTGTAACCTCGGAATTAAGCGAGTGCGCAAAGTACAGGAGATGCCAGTGGAGATGATGGAGTCGGTTTTTGGAAAAAATGGGCGGTCCATCTGGAAGAAAGCCAACGGCATCGATTCGACTGCCTTGGTGGAATTTCACGAACGGAAATCCATCTCCAATGAACGGACTTATGGAACCGATACCACGGATATGACTAAATTGAAAACGAGTATCAAAGCCATGGCCGAGAACCTCGCTTTTCAACTGCGGAATGGAGAGAAGTTAACTTCCTGCGTCTCCGTAAAAATCCGCTATTCAGATTTTAATACGTACACCAAGCAATGCAAGATTCCCTATACCGCAGCTGATCATATCCTGATCCCAAAAATTGAAGCGCTGTTCAATGAACTCTACAGCCGTAGATTGAGGATAAGATTAGTAGGAGTAAAGTTTAGTGATTTGGTTCCGGGGAGTTACCAGATTGGTTTGTTTGAGGATGTCAAGAAAACCGTAAACCTCTATAAAGCCATGGACGATCTTCGCATGCGCTATGGTAGCCGGAGTATTATGCGTGCCTCTACCTTCGGAGCAAAGACCATCGGTGGAGTGATGAATCCTTTTAATGGAGAACCGCCAATTGTGTTGGCACATCGTACTGCGTAAAAAAAATATTCAAGAATACAACGTAAATTGTGACAGTCTCGTCTAAAGACAATACGGAACAATTTTTGCCCATTTAAATATTCACAAAAGTAGCCAATCAATGAAGTATATTTTCATGTTTATTGCACTATTTATCAGTACTTTAATGCTAAATGCTCAGCCAAAGGAAGTGCAAATCGAACTAAATGAGACATTTGCTCATTACCAAAACGCATATAATAATTCCACAGCGGCCTATAAAATGTTAACTAAAAGTTACAAAAAATCGGCTAGCCTAAATGACGCCCGGTACTATATGGGATCAGCAAGGAAGTATGCCATCACAGCAAATGACTTTTGCCTAAAAGCAGCCAAAGGAGGAAATAATACATTAGTACTTGCCTCAGTTGAGAACTGTAAAGCATCCAAAAATAATTATGAAGAAATGCAGCTAAACTTTGAAACTGCAGGAAAGAAATTTTTGGACGCTCAAGTAGAATTGGATAAGGCATTACTAGAAACGGAATTCGATGTCATTGGAAATTATATGAATGCCGCAGTAACTTATCTGCAAGCCGGAGTTCAAAACTTAAACCTTTCCATTGAGAAAATGAACAACGGGTCGGCAAAAATGAAAGATTGTAAATAAATCGATCTAAATGAAAGACTAAGCATCTTAAGCTTGGAAGTAAAAAACATCTATCCAAAAACCATTGGGTAGATGTTTTTTTATGTCTGGTCTTGAAAAGAATCTTTTATATCGATAAAAATTAGTCGGCTAAACCTAATTGTCTATATTAGAACAGCAATTCAAACCAAACCAACTGAAAATGGAAAACGACGTGTTAGACGAAACCCCAACTGGAAATATAGTTTACTCCGACTATTGGTCTAGACTAGGTGCTTCTGTACTAGACTTTATTTTCTTATTCATACCTATGTTCGCATTGTCTATGTACAATACCTTCTATCTAAAGAATTTTGCATTCATAGCTTTAGTCATTCTAATTATGACATTGTACAAACCTCTATTGGAGTATTATTATGGTGCTACTTGGGGTAAAATGATAGTAAAAATAAAAGTGGTTGACGCGAAAAATGAAATGATTTCTATAGGTCAAGCATTTATCCGATCATTCCCAGGGATTATCGGATTATTCATTGGCATATACTCTACGTATGTGATGCATAACAACGATGGTTTTCTAGACGCTGAGGGTTTTATAGAAACTAGTGAATGGTTTGCAGAGAATGCCCCGACGGGAATAGCAGCTTATAGAGATTGGATACCCACTGGAATTTTGTTTCTCTCAAGTTTGTTGATTTTTGCTGACGCTCAGCGGCAAGCATTTCATGATAAGGTGGCGAAGACTTTTGTGATTAAGAATCTTTGATTTGGTGCTGGCTTAGTTCATTCTTGAAGAATCAATCCATTAAAGCAAACGGTTCTCAATTCATTATTGAAGAATCAATCGGGTCGAAGGATTTAGGTTATTCCGATCAATGCTCGGTAAACTTGAAGCCTGCGGACTTTTTTGGTGCGCCTGCCGACCAATCGGTTGGAATCAATCCATTTCAGGTTTTGATAAATTTCGCCATTTCGATAATAAATCTAATTTTCAGAAAATTAAAAGAAGCGTTTTTTTATCGCTAAAATCGCCCTATAAATAAGTAGAATACTATTGCCTGACATAATAATAAATT
>CALGJW010000262.1 GCA_937930025.1 uncultured Saprospiraceae bacterium
CAGACAAATATCAACTGCAAAGTGATTCATTTTATGCGCTAGAAAAAGCATTTAAAGAACGAAAGTTAATTTTGTTTACAGTAGTCGGAAAGCAATATAAATTGTATGATGGTCATGAAAATTCTGAGCAATCAGCATGGAAAGATGCCGATAAAATTTATGAAACGATCTTAAACGAAGCTGATGATTTTAGAATTATGCTGATTGGATTAGATGGTGGAATTAAACTCTCCCAAATGGAAGTGCTAAGCGAGCGTGAACTTTTCAATCTGATTGATTCCATGCCAATGAGAAGATATGAAATGAATCAGCAGAAGAACTAAGGAAGCTTACCTTGACTGCTGCAAGGTTGAGTACTAGATCGATTAGTAGGATAATCATTTGTTTTACTTTGAATGCTTCATGATTGAGGTGGAGTGGATTTTCTAGGACAGAAAGTCTATTGGACAATTTTTTAAAAGAGCTTGGGTTGGGAATATGTAATTGAATTAAATTTTAGATAAGAGTATTTTGAAGTTATGTCTAAGATAGGAAAGACGAAAAAAAATCATTATACCTATGCTATCATATGATGGTATCATGAAGAATAGATACTACGAGTGAACTAGTCAAATAATAAACTTATCAACTAAATAGGTAAACTTTTGGGAATAGTCGATGCGGCTCACTTGAGAAAACCTAATACTAAACTTCGAAAATTAGTTATAACTCGATTCTGAATCCCTTCTTTTAATTTCCCACCTTCATTTCATTCAAGGTCGACAGGCCCACCAAAGGTCGACAGGTCTGAAAATTAGCTATAACTCAATCTTGTTAAATAACCTTCGCCTTAACATAGCAAACATTTTCCCATCCCTTTTTCCCCCATATCTGTCGAAAAAATGACTTAATCAGTAGTAGAATCCGTTATTTAGAGTCATATTTTACCGTAGTAATTGTACTTTTAGACTATTATTACGACTAACATTTAAACAAAATTATCGTGAAAATTATCCAGCTTTTTCTATTCGCCATGCTCCTTGGAGTAGCGGGACCCATTTCAGCTCAGACTGCTGACGAGATTATTGATACCTACTTTGAAAACACTGGAGGCAAAGCCAACTGGGCTAAGCTGGAGGGTGTGCAAATGGCTGGGAAAATGAGTATGCAAGGAATGGACATTGGACTGACCATTGTTTCGCTGAAAGATACACGTCAGTATACTCAGATCAATTTTCAAGGACAAGAAATGAAGCAAGGGGTGTATGATGGAGAAATTATGTGGGGATTGAACTTCATGACCGGAAAAGCCGAACAAATGGAAGCCGAAATGGTCAATAATTTTAAGATGAATGAAGCCAAGGATTTTCCAAGTGCTTTATTCGATTATAAAGACAAAGGATATTCAGCGGAATATTTAGGAAAAGAAACCATGGAAGGTACAGAATGCTTCAAAGTCAAGTTGACGAAGAATCCCGTTATGGTAGATGGCAAACAATCAGATGTAGCAACCATTTATTATTTCGATACTGAAAATTATGTTCCGATCGCAGAAGAGATGATCGGCAGCGCAATGATGCAAGGCCCTCCTGGAGCTTCACCTGCAAAAATGATTTCTACGCTTAGTGATTATCAAGAAGTTGAAGGATTGTATTTTCCTTTTTCAATCATCACTCCTCAAGGAGAAATGGTTATGGAAAACATAACTTTGAATCCAACGGTCGAAGATGACGCTTTCAAAATGCCAGAAGTAGCTGTAGAGGAAGATAAATAAGCAGCTTATATTGGAAGGCAGTTGCCGATGGTTAGTAATTGATTTTAAGGTGTCAAAAAACAGCTTAGTTATCCATCAGCAAGTGCCTTCCCTTTTTTTCACCAACCAACCATACAATCATGAAAACTCCCTTCTTAGGATTACTACTCCTTTTGATCACTCAAAGTATTTCTGCGCAAGACGAAATGATTACCCTAAAAGGGGATGAATTATTTGGTAGCTTATCTGCGCGACATATTGGTCCTGCATTAATGAGTGGTAGGGTTTCCGATTTAGAAATGCATCCGAGCAACAATAGAATTCTATATGCTGGAACCGCAGGGGGTGGGGTATGGAAAACAACAAATGGCGGAGCAACATTTTCTTCCATATTTGATGACTATTGCCAATCGATTGGAGCGATCACTTTGGATCCACAAAACCCAGATCAAGTAGTATGGGTCGGGACGGGAGAAACTTGGACTAGGAATAGTACCTCGGTGGGAGATGGTTTATACCGGTCTACCGATGGCGGAACTTCTTGGAAAAAAATTGGATTCGAAGAGTCAGATCGAATTTCCAGCATTCAAATTAATCCTACCAATTCTGATGAAGTATATGTTGGTGTCTTGGGCGCTCTTTGGGGAGATCACGAAGAAAGAGGCGTATACAAAACGACTGATGGCGGGATCACTTGGGAAAAGATATTATATGTTGATGAAAAAACGGGTTGTGCTGACTTAATTCTTCATCCTACGGATCCCAATATTTTATATGCCTCCTTTTGGGAATATCGAAGAACGGCTTGGTCCTTTAATTCTGGAGGACTGAATTCAGCCTTATACAAATCTACTGATGCAGGAAAATCTTGGAATAAAATTCACAACGGTTTTCCAACTGGAAAATTAGGACGCATTGGAATTGCATTGGCGCCTTCTTCTCCTGATGTGTTGTATTCTGTTTTAGAAACTGAAAATAAAAACGATAGTGGATTGTATAAATCTACAGATGGAGGTAAAAGTTGGGAATTGAAAAATGGCGACTTCGGCTTAGTCGTTCGTCCTTTTTATTTTTCTCGAATTACCGTCAATCCAAAAGATCCCGACGTGGTAGTCAAAGCCGGTTTGAGCGGATCAATTTCCAGAGATGGTGGCAACACCTTTAAGGCATTGGGACAAATGCATTCCGATATTCATGATATCACTTTTGACATCAATGATTCTGATCGCATGTACGCAGGTACGGATGGCGGAATTTATCGCTCTTGGAATGGAGGAGCCACCATGGAAATCGTAGAAAATATTCCAGTCTCTCAATTTTACCATATCTCTGTGGATGATGCCGAACCATATAATGTTTATGGCGGCTTGCAAGACAATGGTTCTTGGTATGGCCCTAATTCTGCACCTGGCGGAGTGAAAGCCAGACATTGGAATAGCATCGGTGGTGGAGATGGATTTAGAGTGCTAAGACATCCAACGAAAAATATTATCTATTCTGAGATGCAGGGTGCTATGAATGTGTGGCGCTATGATGTGGATAAAAAAATTGTGAATACCATCCAACCGTATTCTGACGAAGGACAGGCGAAATTGAGATTTAATTGGAATCCGCCAATCGCTACATCTGAGTCACAACCGGATAGACTTTACATCGGTTCTCAATTTTTGCATGTATCGGAAGACATGGGATCTAATTGGAAAATAATCTCTGGCGATCTCACAACGAATGATCCGGCCAAACAAAATCAAGAGGACTCCGGGGGATTGTCCAAGGATAATTCCGGTGCCGAAAATCACTGTACTATTTTCACCATAGCCGAATCTACATTAGATCAAAAAGTGATCTGGGTTGGAACGGATGATGGTAATGTGCAAGTGACACAGGATGGGGGAAAAAATTGGACGAATACCATTGGGAATATCACAGGACTTCCAAAAAATACTTGGTGCTACCACATCGAAGCCAGTGTACATAATAAAGGAACGGCTTATGCAGTATTCGATGGACATACCACCAACGACAAAAAACCTTACGCTTATAAAACCACTGATTTTGGAAAAACCTGGACCTCCATCATTAGCGATGAGGTAGTTGGATTTGCCAGAAATATTCAAGAGGATTATGTCAATGAAGATCTCTTATTCCTTGGGACAGAATTTGGACTTTACGCTACTGTGAATGGGGGAAAAAATTGGTCTAAGTTTACCAATAATATGCCTTCGGCTGCGGTGCATTATATTGAATTGCAAAAGCAAACCAATGACCTTGTGATGGGTACTCATGGGCGTGGCGTGATCATCATCGATGACATCAGCCCGCTGCGTAATCTTTCCCAGGAAGTATTAGCGAAGAAGGTGCACATCTTTCCAACTCCTACGACAGAAATGTATGAAGATGCGGGTTTCTCCGGTTTCTTTGGATCTGAAACGCAGTTTGTGGGAGAGAATCCTACCCGCGAAGCGAAGTTCGTTTACTACTTACAGAAGCGTCATACCTTCGGTAAAATGAAAATGGATATCTATGACAGTAATGATCAATTCGTTACTTCATTAAAAGCAGGAAAATCAAAAGGCATCAATGTAGTCTATTGGAATTTCTTAAAAAAACCTCCAAAAATTGCCAAAGGAAAAACACTTTCTTTCGCAGGATTTACGGCTCCAAGAGTTCCGGCGGGTGATTACAAAGTAGTGATGACCAAGGGCAAGGAGACTTATGAAACTTCCATCAAATTGAAATATGCGGAGAATGGAATTCCCATAGCCAGCCGAAAGGCGCAGGAAGAATTGACTGCAAAAATTTATACACTTACAGAAGACTTAGCCTACGATGTATATGAAGTGGATCGTTGGATAGAAATAGCGGAGAAAACAGCCAAGGATCATCCAGCCCAGCAAAAAATGTGCAATGGCTTAGCCGACAAATTAAATGGGTTACGCGAAACTTTAGTGGTTACCACCGGAGACAATTATGTAGGTACTGCCGAAAATCAATTGAGAGAAAACTTAGCGGATCTCTATGGAAAAATAGCGGGGAATTATGATAAGCCTTCTGTTTCTGATCTGGCGACTTTTAATAGCTTGAGAAAGTTGTATGATGAAAAGAAGGGTAGTTTGGAGGCTTTGCGCGGAAAGGAAGTGAAGAAATTGATGAGCTTTTTGGAGAAGGCGGAGGTGAATGCTAATGTGAAAAGTAAGGAGGAATTTTTGAAAAAATAGAGTGGTGGAATTGGTACCGCACATCGCGCGAACCGAATACCATTTGGGTGTAACCTTATTGGAAATTTAGCAGCATAGCATTATAACTATCTTGAACGGATTGAATGATAGTAGCCTTATCTGAATTCAATCCTTCTATATCATCTATTTTGGTGAATTCGCGCATATTGGCATCTCCCCACAAACTGAGTTCAATGATTATTGGAGTCAAGCGTATTCCTTTTTGTGTTAACAAATAAATATTCTCTTTTTTATTTTCAGGAATTTTTGTTTTGGATATTAAATGATAAGATTCCAACAATTTTAATCGCGCAGATAAAATACTTGGTGCAATCCTTTCATCAGAATCGGATATGTCCTTGAAGGTCTTTTTATGCTTGAGAAGCATATCTCTAATGATCAACAAAGACCACTTATCCCCAACAATATCGAGGGTAGAAGAGATGGGACAGCCTGAGCGAAACTCCTTTTTCATGAATTATTACTATCAATTCGAAAGTAATTGTTACTTTTGCTTTCAATTCGATAGCAAAAATACAAAATTTAGACAAAATTTATGTTAGCAGGACATTTTACAACGGGATTAATAGCGAAACAAAAATTCCCAAAAGGAGCCTTACTTTATTTTCTAATTATAGCACAATTACAGGATTTGTTGTGGTTTACCTTTCATTATTTAGGACTTGAACCTACTGAGCCAACTGATGCCTTTGATGCAACTTTAAGTAATATGGCAGTTGATATGCTATATAGCCACGATTTGTTGCCTTTATTATTTTGGTTAGCTATCGTATTCGTAATTGGCAAATTTTTATTTAAGAGCACACAAATAGGAATAGTAAGTATGGCCTTAGTCGCTGTTCACTTTGTGCTAGATTTCTTTTCTGGTCATATGCATCATCTGTTTGGAGCGGATACCATGGAAGCTGGTCTTGGCTTGTATGCTTCCAGTCCATATATCGCCATTTTTATAGAAGCTGTATTTAGCGTTGGAGCACTTTGGTATTTCTTTAGAGAAGAAACGAAAAAAGGAATTATCAGAACTACCAAAAATAGAGTAGCTATTATTTCTGTTTTCGCTTATGGAATTATTTTTATGCTGCTCATTGCAACCCGTTCTTTTAGAGATTTATTCAGTATTCCTGAATTTGATTTAGGTTTTAACACTAATATGCCTACGCTGATTTTTACTTATGGAGCAATGATTTATTGCTTGAATTATTTAGTGCCGAAGTTTAAAACAAGAGAGTAGTTTGCAAAAGGAAGTGGACGACCGAAGGAGGCCTGACGTCAACCTCAGTTGTTGCCGCAAATTTTTTACAATTTATAATTCAATTTAACAGTCAAAAGCGCAGCGCTATATTTTTTGTCAATATTCAAATTATGAATTGGGTTTTTGTAAGTATTAGTTAAACCTTGATGATATTGAAACATCGGAATCAATTCTATTTTGTCTGTTTCAAAAATCTTGTAGCCAATTCCAACAATTCCGGTTAAAGAAAATTCTTGGCTATTAGATTTTAAATTCGGAATGTAATAAATTTCACAGCCACCAATTGGCTCAGGATAGTCTTGTATCGCTTGAATGTTATATCCTCCTAAAAATCCAAAAGTAGTAATTAGTTTTCTTGAATTTAGTAAATGGATATTAGCTGAAACTGGAATTGTCAAATAATCAACTTTACCCACAAGTTGGTTCTTCACACCGTCCTCAAAAAGGTAACAGGTTGAATGGCGATATCCCAATTTATAATAATGAATCCCTGTTGAAAACGATAGTATGTCATTAGATTTAAAATTAAAGTTCAACCCAATTTGATAAGTATTCCTTCTGTTTTCAAAATCTGTAACAATATAGTCGTTATTGATTGAAGAAATAACTCCGAATTCACCACCGATTGAAATTCTTTGTCCTACAATGGAGGATGTTGCCATCAGAGTTAAGATTACAAATATTGCTAATGATCTCATGTTTCTTATTTTTTAATACTGACTAACGATTTCGATATGTGGCTGATGAACAAAGGTAGTCTGACGTCTTCCACAGTTTTAGTAGCCGTGATTCATTTTTCTTCAATCACTTTATATTTAATATTATTGTATGAATCTGAATTGCTCTTTATATGTTTTCTTTGGCCGAATTTGTCGTAGAAGTAAGTAAGTATTTCATCCTTCCCATAATTGGTAATAGATTCTATTTCACTTCTTTTGTTGAAGATGATTTCAACTGAAAAGGGTTGCCTTTTATATCCACTTCTGATTGATCTTGGAGTTTTTATTTCTTGAATGCGTATAGAATTATCGCTGATTTTATAACAATTAAATAGTTCTGGATAGGAATATCTTCTATTCACTGTCTTTTCTAAACCAATCACAACAGTATTATGTGCTTCGGCGGATAATTCAAAAGACCATTGCGTTTTACTGTGATCATTCCAAGGGTATGAAAGATGATATCTTTTATGCTTGTTTAGGGCTAAGTAATTTAGTGCTTGACTTAATTGCTTTATAGAAATAATATTGGATATCGATTCAAACTTAGTTTTGAAATTGTATTTAAAGTCAATAGTGTCAATCGACTCTGTTTTTTCATTTTTGATTTTTTTACAAAGTATTCTAGAGACTCGTGCCAGAGAATCATAGCGGTAAGAATCATGTTCTGTTATTACATATTGTGGTGAAGCGTCATTCGGAGCAATTAGTGATTTAACTTCTTTTGAAGCTATTTTTCCTTTGCAGTAAGTTTCTTTTATTATCTGATTCTTGTCATTTTTATTAGAGGAAAGCTCTACGGTATAACAATCAATGGCTTGACCGTAAATGAAGGAAGCATATACTGTTATTAGAATAACAAGCTTGACTTTAAATTTCATGGACTAAAATAAATGTTAATTACATTCTTAACGTATTACTTCGAATTTTTGGTGTTTATGACTCATAACAAGAATGTAAATACCAGATGTTTGCTGTAACATAGAAAAATGTTTTCTCCATGGCTATTCTTTCACAACTTTTCTACTAAATCCGCCGCTAGGAGAACTGACGTTAATGAAATATATACCTGTTGGGTAAATACTGAAATCAAGAATCAATTGATTTTTGCCTTCCCTGAAATGAGTTTCTTGTTGCCATTGTAACTGTCCCAATGTATTTTTAATCTCAACGGTAAATGATTCCTTTTTTAATAATTCAAAATCTAATTGAACTTCGCTTGTAGTAGGGTTAGGGAATAAGCTAATTGCTTGAGCGATTGTAGGGGATGCTATACTAGAAATTCCAAAAGATTCAAACGCCTCTCCTGCATTGATGGATTCACAGAATTCACAAACAATATTAAACGGATCACCAATGTTGTAGGATTGCATACAAATAGTGTATTGACCAAAAGTGGGGTAGTAGACAAGCGGTGTATCAAGATGATCACCAATCACTTCTAGGGCGCCTAAAAATGCCCATTCGTAGAAATAATCATTGTTATTAGGATTAATGGCAGTAAAGTTAAAAGGAATACCATCTGGACCGTCCGGCGCACCATAAGTATAACTAAAAGAGACATCACAATTGTAATCATAATTACAATCGAAGGTAAAGTTGATTTCATCATTGTCTTCATAAAAACTAAATACATCTACACTCTGAAAAACACCCCCGCAATGGGCAATAACTATAAAAGGCTCATTGTCACATATATCCAACCAAAGCTCATAATACCCTTCCGCATTTGAGCTGCTCTCCACAATTATTTCTTGATTGGTATTATCAGTACAGTCGTAAAAACGAGCCTCTACCTTTTTGTCAGCTAATACTTCCCCTGCTTGATTTGTAACAAGCCCTTTGATTACTCTTAAGGAATTTTGTGCTTGAAGATTTAGGGTAAATACAAGGGCAAAAAGTAGGAGTATATTTTTTTTCA
>CALGJW010000263.1 GCA_937930025.1 uncultured Saprospiraceae bacterium
TTATAATGTTCTCAACCCCTTTGAAGATCGATTAAGTGAACTATCTTTTCAAAAAGGAAATCCAGCGCTTCAACCTGAGATTGTAAACAATCTAGAACTTGGTTACACTTTGAAATATCGATATAATTTCAAATTAGCTTATAGTCAAACTTCGAATCAAATCACTAGACTTATTGCGCCTGATGATGTAGATCCTAGAGCTGGATTTATTACCTGGGCAAATCTTTCGGAGCAAACAGTCATCTCCGGGAATGCCAGTTTACCCATGCAGTTTGGGAAAAAATGGAATGCATTTTTCAACATAAGTGCTTCCTACATAGACAATCAAGCAGACTATGGCGATGGAGCCATCGTTGATGTACAAGCGTTTACTTACACCTTTTTCACCCAACAAACTTTCGACCTTCCAAGTAAATTTAAAGGGGAAATATCTGGATATTTTGCTGGTCCAGGTGTATGGGGTGGAGTTTTCAAATATGATGAATCTTGGTCTCTGAATTTAGGATTACAACGCAAATTTTTGAATGATCAGCTCAATGTAAAGTTGGCTGCCAATGATATCTTCTATCAATCCTGGTGGAATGGTGTCTCTGTTTTTAATGGTCTTGATACAACTGGAGAGGGAAAGAATGATACTCGAAGAGTGACTTTAAGCGCAAGTTATAACTTTGGAAATCAGAGTGTAAAAAGTCGTAAGCGTAAGACTGGAATTGAGGAAGAAAGTAAGCGTGTTGGGAATTAATTCTTTCCTCGCAATATTTTTTGTATTCAAATGAATCGATGGCTATAAATTCATCGATTCATTTTTATTAAAGCTGGAATTATCCATCTTAGTTTGCTTCAATAAGCGCATTTTCTTTCAAAGATCGATAAATCATTGGTTTGTCTAGTACATCTTGAGCGTTATTGGGAGGGCCATAAGTTCCCCCTAAGAAAAATAAATTTAAATCTTGTGGCGACAAATAATCAGCTCGCTCGACTTTATCAAAAGGTCGATCAAGATCATTGTTGTTCGTTACTCCTTCGATGATAAACCTACTGTTTGCAGTATAATTTGGCAATTCGATTCCGCCCCTTCCCCATTCGTTGTCCTGCTCCACCCCACCAATTGTCCAATGATTATACAACTTTGTTAATCCATAAATTACATCAATTAAACCTTCCGCAGAAAGGTAGTCATGCTCCGACCATAGCAAAAGAGCTATTCCCGCCGCACAAGGAGCGGCTGCACTAGTTCCGCTCATTCCACTAGGATAAGAATAATTAACAAGATTTGTGGGAGCCACAATGTCGGGCAAAATTCGGCCGCTGTTAGAAGGACCTCTTGAGCTATAACTTTCAACATAGGTAATTGGTCCATCGTAATTCTCACGAGCGACGGCTCCAACAATAATTGACAAATCTTCTCCGCTAGTGGAAGGGGCGATGATAGAATTACCTGTGGAGTTATATTGTAGTTGATATCCTCCCGTATTTACAGCAAATAATTCAAATTCGGTTTGTGTGGAATTTAATCTATTTACTACCACAGCAACTTTTAGAAGACTACCGGTAGTATTAGTCCAATTCAAAGATGCCGGGCCAACAGTTGCAGTATTTGAAGCCAATAAAACTCCTGTAATTGCATTGAAAAATCTTAAATTAAAATCGTTGTTAGCGGTCGGGGTTCCTTTCCATTGTAAATGACAGGCTAACGTTTTTCCATTGGGCACATCTATGTCATTGCCCTCATCTACTGATCCATCCCATACATGATCTCCGTCAATTTGCGCACCATCGTCAAAATGTCCTTGCCAATGATATTTTTGATTATTTCCTGCTGCGCTAAAAACAATAATACCAGCGTCGGTTGCATCCTTAACAGCCATATTGGGAACACCCGTTCCATCCGCCCATCCAGTATTAGGAAATCCAAGGGACAAAGAGATCACATCTATCCCTTCCGCAATTGCATCTTGCATCGCAGCGGAAAATTGAGTAGGTGTAGCAAATTTATATAAATGAAATTCAGCTTGCGGTGCAAAGTGATAAATGATTTCTGTTACGCCCGTTCCGTGAACATCTCCGTCATCAAAGGGATCTCCCGAGCTAGAAAAGTCATGCTCGTAAAAAGGGGTGGGTACCTTTCCTGCTGCTTGCGAGGAATAAATACCTCCGTAAAAGGGTTCAAAGATGGCAACTTTCAATCCTAGCCCACCAAGTACATTATTCATGTAACTTGTTGCATTCGTAACGGTATCTCCAGTTTGAGAAATAATCGCTGGAATAGAAGCAAGCATAAAATAAGGCTCCTCTAGTGTTTGGTAAAGAGAAAAAATGTCTCCCGCTTCCACCCATCCACCGACTACATTTTTATATTCCGTTTCTTTTTCAAAAAACGTTAAAGTTTCAGGCTTCAATGCTGGCTTCACTTCCACATCAAATCCACATTGAATTTCTAAAAATATTTTTCCATCCACTCTGGTGGCTACATTAAATTGTTTGCTTTGCGCTCTTGTTGGCTTTCCATTTTCTTGAACGAATTTAGCTAATTCAAAAATGGGTTGTGGCATTTCTTCATAGCCCTGTTGCAGATTAATTTCAGACCACGTAAAGTCTTGGGCATTCAGTCCGTTCATAAAAAGCAAAAGACTAAAAAAGAAAAAGATTAAAAATTGATTTCTATTTTCCATATCAATTTACTTTTATTGTCGCATCATTTTTAAGAGAACGATAGATCATTTCTTTGTCAATCACTCTAGATGCAGCATTGGGAATATCATAATCACCACCTAGAAAAAATATGTTTTGATCCGCTGGAGAAACAAAATCGGCTCGTTCTATTTTGTCGAAAGGTCGATCG
Source organism: uncultured Saprospiraceae bacterium (assembly GCA_937930025.1). Classification (GTDB taxonomy): domain Bacteria; phylum Bacteroidota; class Bacteroidia; order Chitinophagales; family Saprospiraceae; genus JABDJM01. Next base: position 2,843 of record CALGJW010000263.1, read on the forward strand.
AGATCGTTGTTATTGGTTACACCTTCAATAATGAATCTGCTATTTGCCGTGAAGTTGGGGAGTTCGATTCCACCACGACCAAAGTCATTGTCATGTAGTCCAACAGACCAAGGATTATAGAGTCGAACAAATCCAAATAATAAGTCTAGTAAACCCTCTGGTGATAGATAATCATGTTCAGACCAAAGTAGTAATGCAATTCCGGCCGCGCAAGGCGTGGCTGAACTGGTGCCTCCCATGCCATCAGGATAGCTATAGACTTTTAGATTCGTTGGTGCGACTATATCTGGTAATTTTCGTCCATCGTTAGAAGGTCCTCGTGAACTATAACTTGCTGGAGATGGATTGCTAGTATTATAATCTGTTCGGTCCACAGCACCCACTGCTACCAGCAAATCTTCTGCCGTATTTGCTGGACTTTTAGTAGATCCACCTGTTTGATTGTATTCAATTTCTTCACTGACCCACAATTCGAATTCATCCTTATTAGAGGCAACCTTTTCAATTGAGATAGAGACTAATAGATCGCTACCTGTGTCGTTTTCCCATGTTAATGCATCATATCCGGTATTATTCGTGGTGCTGGATATTTCAACTCCAGTTATTGTATTGAAAAAAATAATATTGAAATCATTCGTAACAGTTGGATTCCCTTCCCATTGAAGGTTAGCCTTCAATTCTTTTTCATTTTCGATTAATACATCATTTCCTTCATCTATTCCAAAATTCCATTCATGTAGTCCATCTCCATCCCAAACATCCCTAAAATCTCCTTGCCAATGTTTTAAATTATCATTTCCACTTGAACAAAAAACAATGATCCCTGCGTCAGTAGCATCTTTAACAGCGGAACATATTGCACCTGATCCATCATCCCAACCTGTGTTGAAATAAGACAATGATATACTTATTATGTCTATCCCAGTACTAATTGCATCTTGAATTGCAAGGCCCAATGATGCATGACCTTGAACTTTGAACAAATGAAATTCAGCTGCTGGTGCAAAATTATAAATGACTTCCGTACAGCCCGTTCCATGAACATTTCCATCATCAAAAGGATCTCCCGAACCACTATGATCATGTTCATAAAACGGTGTAGGCACATTGCCTTGTGCCTGAGAAGAATAAACTCCACCAAAACCTAAATCAATAATTCCAACTTTTAGTCCTTGCCCTCCGTTTACATTTGCGATATAACTAGTTGAGTTAGTAACTGCTACTCCATTAGTATCAACCACTCCTGGATTGGGACTTAGCATCAAATAATCAGCAGGCAACACTTTAGACAATTCAAAGATATCCTCCTGCGCTACCCAACCGCCAATGACATTTTTATATTCATGCTGTGGTTCAAAATAGGATAAGGTTTGGTCATTCAAGTTTACTTCATTTCCTAACTCAAAACCATGCTTCAATTCTATATAAACTTCACCATCCTGTCTTGAAGCGATATCGTATTTTTTAAGTGTAGCTTTAGATAGTTGACCTTTTTCTTGGTAAAGCTGAGCCACTTTAAAAAGTGGTTGAGGCAAAGATTCAAATCCTTGTTGCCGCTTGTTATTTACATTTTCAAATTGCTGCGCGAAAATGGTAGGAGACATTAATAAAAGTCCAAGAAGCGCAATCAAATTGTAATCAATTTCTCTAAACATCATAACTTGCTTTTGAAAATCATTATTAGGAAAAAACATGGTGGGGCCACCTACGGTCGGCCTGACCTAATATCGGCTAACCTTACTTTAGATTAACCAACATAAGGACATATCCTTTCCCATGAGTCATTGCTGTCAATGCTTTTCCAATGGTCGCTCCATTCGCTTTTCTTTTATTCTTTGCTTTCATTGCATAGCCTAAAAGATCACTAGAGGTCAAGAAATCCCCAGGACGAATGGCTTGCTTAGTTGCATCCGCCAAAACATATACTCTTCCGGTCAAAGCAATTGGATACTCTCCATCGGCAATACTTCCTGCTTGCCCCATGAGCATTCCGGGTAGAATTCCATTCGCTCCACTAACCACTCCAACGACTTTAGCATCATAGGCTTTATCAGCCGCTTGCAATCCACCATTGGAATTTTCATCAATAGAGACTACCATACCAGGGAGAACCTTTCCATTTTTTTCCACCACATTAAAATGCTCCGCTAAATCTGATCCTCCTTTGATTTGTAATTCATCGGTTATGATCCTACTATTTCCGCCGTTAAAATCAGCATCCAATTGTAATGTCAATTCCGTCGCTTCATTATACATCAACATTTCAGCACCATTGGTTGTGGACTCATTGGCTCTTATAATTATATTTTGGTCGCCATCGTTATCATACATTTCTATTTCACCACCACCGGCATGCCCTCTTGGCTTTATTAATATTCGATCAGAGATATCCATTCTTTCCGTGAAGAAACTGCGACCTTCAAAGTACCCGGCGTACCCGTTATTATTTAAATTCACACCAAGTATTGCTCGGCCTGTTCCGGTAGCTCTACCTCGTACACCAATGTTATCATCCCCTTCCGCAATTCCATTAAAAGCATACTTTACACCTGGTCCAATGTCTATTACTTCTGCTCTTACGCCAAAGACATTGTCCGAATTCCCAGCTGACGGTATCACTTTTGCATCTATTCCAAACATGGTGTTGTCGTTGTCGCCATCCACTAATATATTGATACCATAAAGCGTATCACTTATCGGAGCGTCGTTGTGAATGTCAATTGCTTTTTGAGTTCCAGAAAGGATATCCAAAGTAGAATGGGCCGTATCCTTTCCTACGCTCAATCGATATCGTACACCCACCTTTCCATCGAAGAATCCAGCGTATCCTGCTGGAAAAGGATTCTTAGCATAGATACCATAATCGTTCGGACCATCCGCTTGAGCAAACACTCCGTAATGCACTCCTTGTCCCGAATTTCTTGTTAAAAAATAACCACCATAAGCGTCCATAGGCTGGCCATTAGGATCGGCATAGCCATACATTCCATACAGTTTAGTTCCATTGACACTTCCCTTGGCCTGCCCATAAACCCCATGTCTTTCGTGTGCTCCCTTAGCGGTATTAATCGCATAAATAGCAAAACTGTTCTGCACATCAGAGTTAAAATTATTGGCGAATCTTCCAGTCACGTTAACAGTTG
>CALGJW010000264.1 GCA_937930025.1 uncultured Saprospiraceae bacterium
AGTATCGATATCCTAAATAAACAGCATTTGCATTTGAGATTTCAGCTGTAATCGTAAATGCAACATTAACCACTGGAGCAGAGGAATATTCTATATTGATAATGGAAGGTTCAGTCTGAGTGAAGTCGTTTAATCCTAAAATATAATCACTCCTGCCATTCATCAAGTTCGTGATACCCGGGGTATTCCCTCCGCCCATTCCGCCTCCAGCGTTCACATCTGAGGAAAGGTTATCAACAAAATTATTGTAAGTGAAAAATTTATTATTGTCTGCTTGTACAGCGGCATCAATCAGGTTTTGTAATTCTAAACCGGTGTCATAGTAACTTTCGTTTTCAAAATTTTCTTTTAGCATGGTTTTGACATGTGCTAAATACATTCGCTTATACATAGGAACGCTAAGCAGTTTTTGAATCAATGGCCAACCTGCATCATTCTCATGAAGGAGGTGGGACATTTGTTGTTTTTGGGCAGTAGAATTTAAGTTTCCAGAACCCGACATAGAGAATCTTCCAAAGGACTCATTCAAATCCCAGACAATAGGATTGAATCTTCCAGTATCATCTCGATAGAGGTAATAATTTTGTTTGAAGCCACCGATATAACTATCTAAATTCACGAGTACATTGTCAAAAGCGATCATCCATAATGCTCGATCAACATCCAATATTTTTTCTATATCACCGAGATGATTATTTAAGGTATCACAAAGGTGAATTAATTCATCCCATCCATTGTCAGATTTTATTTCATAGGCATCTTCATAGGAAGTACTCGAAGTGCCTAAATATTCTAAACTAGGAAAGTCGTTAGATTGAGGTCCAGCTCCTGCCGGAGGATTACATTTTACAAAAGAGTTGTTCTTGGAATAAAAACGATCGTCCACAAATACTTTAGTGATCGATTCACTATTGCTATATAAGCCAATCAATGTGCCATTGATATAAACATTTGCGTAATTAGAAAAAGGAGCATGCATGTACTGCCTTAAAACTTGATAAGACAAAACCTCTCTCAAAAAAGAGGGATCTTTCGCGACATTACTCAGCTTGATATCCTTGTAGCCCTGATAATCTTGCTCTTTATAAGTATCCAATTCTATATGAAAAGGATTCTTTGTTTGATTCGGATTGTAAGTACTATTGCCTTTATATTTTACGCCAACACTATCAAAAGTGGTTTCATTGATCTTCACCGTTTGGGCCATAATATAATCTTCAGTACTAGCGGCTTGGGCATCTAGAAGTTGATCCCAGTTGGATTCAGCAAAAGTGATTTCGATTGTTTGGATAGTATTGAGATCATAAAAAGATTGCCCAACTACTTGACTCCCAAAGCATAGAAGTGATATTATTATGGTTAAATTTTTCATTACAACTTGAGTTTTAGTGTCTTTTAACGTTTTAGACAGTTCAATTGCCAAAATCCTTTGGCAAAAGTATTCAAACTTTAGAAAAAGACTGTTCTTCCTTAAAAATGTCTACGAATTGATGAATTGAATTTGGGACTACTTTGATGAAAAAATGATCTTTTCAATTAAAAAATCAAGATAATTAAGCAATTTGAAAAAAATGTCAAACGGTTTTTTGTCACAATTATGGCTATAGGGATTTGCACAAATCGCTATGTTCAATAGGATAAAAATCAATAGTATACCGCTTTCTCAAAATTCAAATCCGCTTTCTCGATTTATCGCACAAAGTGAAAAAATAGAATTTTTAAACAATTTAGAAATCTGTGAAACCTAACAATCACAATGGTTTCGAACCTGTCACACCCACATTTGGTCGATCGGAAAAATGGCCTTTTATTGAGCTCAGAACAAACGCTATGGGTTTTCCCGCAGCAAAAAGATCCTCGGATCTGGTCTAATAGAACCTAAAATTTTTAAACGAAAAACTTAACTCCCACTCATGGAACTATTTTTCCTATGCACTATCATCATGGCAGCAGTGTCATTTCTTTCCATTGCTTTATCCCAACCACCTTCTAATTTAAGTCTCAATATTTCCGATCCTACAAATGGAATTAATGTAGAGCCAATAAATTTTATTGAAGGGGCGTATAGTGAATTGCCTTCACAAATTGGAATGGTAGCCTAATTAGAAAAAGAATACTTTTGGAAGAAAAAAAATGGATTGCTAGCTTAGCGGCCCAATGCTTTATCTCGCAGTTTTTGTAGGAAGGGAGAAGCAAAAATAAAATCTTGTAGCAATTCATTTTCAGAGGCGAGAACTTCTTCTTTATTTCCTTGCCAAGCTAGTTGCCCTTTATGCAGTAAAACGATATTATCTCCAATTCCCATTACGGAATTCATATCATGTGTATTAATCACAGTCGTGATTCCTTGTTCATAAGTAATATCCTGAATCAATTCATCAATTACCAAGGCAGTCTTTGGATCCAATCCAGAATTTGGTTCATCACAAAATAAATAACGCGGTTCCAAAACGATAGCTCTGGCAATACCTACCCTTTTCTGCATACCCCCAGAAATCTCTGAAGGATACTTATCATTTGCTCCTTGAAGACTTACTCTTTCAAGACAATAGTTAACCCGTTCCACTTTTTCAGCTAATGACTTTTCGGTAAACATGTCTAAAGGAAAACGAATATTTTCTTCAACTGACAGAGAATCAAAAAGTGCATTTCCTTGAAACAACATTCCAACCTCCATGCGCAATTGTCGTCGTTGGTCTGTTTCCATCTCACTAAAACTTCGATCGCCATACCAGATCTCTCCAGAAGTTGGTTCAATTAACCCTACTAACAATTTTAAAAGTACCGTTTTACCTGCCCCCGATTTTCCAATAATCAGATTGTTTTTGC
>CALGJW010000265.1 GCA_937930025.1 uncultured Saprospiraceae bacterium
TCTCACCAACAGAAAGTGCTGGGAAATTATAATGCAAGATGAAGTCATCAAATCCTTGATAAAGAGCTGTATCGACCATTTGGTTATCTTTCTTAGAACCAAGAGTTAACGAAGCCAAAGCTTGAGTTTCTCCTCTAGTAAAGATAGCAGAACCGTGAGCTGCTGGAAGGTAATCGACTTCTGTCCAGATCGGTCTTACCGTATTTAGCGCACGACCATCTAATCTTATTTCTTCCCCCATTACCATTTCACGGATAACGGTCTTTTTGTGCTTTTCAAAGTATTTGCTGATGAATGATGCATGCTCTTCTTGCCACTCCTCATCCTTTGTTTCTTCAACATGTGCCTTCAATTCCTCCTTAATGGCTTTGAATTGAGATTTTCTAGTAAACTTATCAAGTTGTCCTTTGGCTACTTTATAAATCTTGTCAGTAGTAAAAGCTTTTACCAATTCATATGCTTCCTCACTTGTAGGAAGTTCCGGAATAACTCTTTTGATTAAGCACTTATCGCCTACTTTCTGAGCCAATTCAATTTGAGCAGCACACATAACTTTAATAGCTTCATGTCCTACTTTGATGGCTTCTACAAGATCAGCTTCAGAACATTCTTTAGCTTCCCCTTCTACCATTGCTACATCCTTATCGGTAGCCCCAACGATAATCTCCATATCAGCTTCCGCAAGATCTGAGCGAGATGGATTGACAACGAATTGTCCATTAACTCTTGCTACTCTCACTTCTGAAAGTGGTCCAGCAAAAGGAATATCAGAAACCATTAATGCAGATGAAGCAGCAAGTGCAGCATAGGCATCGGGTAAAGTTTCTTTATCTCCACTGATCAGGTTAATGATGATTTGAGTTTCATACATATATCCTTCAGGGAAAAGAGGTCTTACTACTCTATCTACTAGTCTTGAAGTTAAGATTTCGTAGTCATTTAGTCTAGTCTCTCTTCGGAAGAAGTTACCAGGAATTCTACCAGCAGCGGCGAATTTTTCTTGATAGTCAACAGAAAGTGGAAAGAAAGATTGTCCTTCTCTGAGTTCTTTAGAAGAAACTACAGAACAAAACAACATCGTATCTCCAATACGAACGACGACAGATCCGTCGGCTTGAGCGGCTAATTTGCCGGTTTCGATAACAACTTCAGTTCCATCTGGTAGATTGAATGAAGCAGTTGTAGGAATTTTTACTCCCATATTAATTTTTTTGAACGGTTAACAAAGTTTTAGGACAGGCATTTAACCTCTCCATGTGCCCCAAAATTGGGCTCACGCATTGAGAGAAAAAGGTGAGTAAAGAAAAACTTTGAAATAGGACCGCCCAAATGTGTTTTCCGAGGCGATTCAGGTTGTGTGTCTTGTACAAATTATCTTTTATCTCTTTGGTCGCTTTTATAAATATCGCTGAATTCAATAGCGCAAAAATGAAAAAAGTGTTTCACATAATTGTAAAACACTCTCTTCTTTTTTCTATTTCTATTTTCTAAGTCCGAGTTTTTCTATCAGTGCTCGATACTTATTGATGTCTTTTCTGGAAAGATATTCAAGTAATCTTCTTCGTTTACCTACTAAAGTAAGCAATCTTCTTCTACAGGAATGATCCTTCTTATTGTTTTGAAGATGGTTGCTTAATTCGGTGATTCTAAAAGTGAACAAAGCGATTTGGCCTTCGGTGGACCCTGTGTTTGCGGCTTTTCCGCCAAATTCCTGGAATATTTCCTGGACTTTTTCATTTGTCTTGTAAGTAGGCATAGTTAAATTTTTACCAATAGTGATTACTAAAATCAGTTATAGCGGCCGCAAAGGTATGACTAATTACGGGTTAATACAAGCTAAAAGTAGGTAAAATGAAGGATTGGGAAGATTAAGATTCTTCTGATCGGGCCATTACTTGCTTATTGGTTGGCATAAAATCTTGCTCTAAAACCGGCAAGTTTACCCTAAAAGTGGTTCCTCGACCTGGGACAGAGATAAATGTAATGGTTCCGCCAAGTATTTCAACGTTTTTCTTGGTGGTGGCCAAGCCAATCCCGGAGCCAGAAAACTCAGATTGGTTATGAAGCCGTTTAAACATTTCAAAGATCTTACCGGCGTGTTTGGCATCAATTCCAATCCCATTATCGATAAACTCAAAATGATGCTGCTTATTTCTCATATGATATCTGATATCCATCTTAGGATTCTTCGACCGATTATATTTTAATCCGTTTTCTATTAGATTTTGAAAAACCTGATGGATTCTTGTTTTATCGGTGTTTATTTCTGGCATTTTATCAACGTTGATAACTGCGTCCGGAAAGATATTGGCATTGACAATTTGAGATCGGATCTGAGAGACTGCCCTATTTAAATCTACATTTTCTTTGTTCACTTCGGAGCCGTTGGTTCGAGAGTATTCCAAAATATCCTCAATAAGCCGAGTCATGGACTTGGCATTTGAATCAATAATCTCTATAAACTCTTTGGACTTTTCATCAAATTGAGATTCATTCCTTTTAAGCAAGGTTAAAAATCCAGTAATATTTCGAAGCGGACTTTTCAAATCATGAGAAGCGACAGAAGCAAATTTTTCCAGTTCCGAATTAGAATATTCCAAGCGTTTATTAACCGCGGCTAATTTTGCCGTGATTTTTTTATTGGCTGTTTTAAAACCATTAACTGTAAACATAAAGGCAATACATACTCCAAAAATATTAATGAAATTGATCCAAGTTACATTTGTAGAACTCAACTGGTTCAAAGGTAAATAGCCCGTTGCTTCCATTATAGGCATAGATAAAACTGCTGCGAGCGTTAAAAAAGACCAAAACATTCCTTCATATTTTTTCAAATAAAACATCCCTATTGGCGCAATAGTGATTAACCAAAATGCAAACGATGAACTTAGCCCACCGCTATAAACAGATAGCGTGAAAAATGCTACAATAGTTGAAAAACAAAAGAAATAAACAGGTAGCGTAATTGAATCACAGGCATACATGAGTGCTGCATGGATCATAGTTCCTATGAGGGTGAAATAACAGACATACATCCCAGCCTCAAAACCAAGGCTACGAAAGCCGAAAATCATAATCATTGATACTACAAAGACGGTAGCATCTATTTGAAGAATCATTTTGGCCGATACTAATGCTCGACGATTACGTTCTTGTCCCTTGGGAACAAAATCACTCAATTTCATAAACATAAGTGGGTTATAAGGTTATAGACTAAGAGCCAATAATTGTTCCAACAAACCCAAATTTTAAAGGATGTAAATATATTGTATGAATTCTTTTTTCAAGGAGATTAACCATTCCCTTGAGTATGGGATTGAAAATCTTTGCGATAAGAACAGAATATTGAGTAAAAAGGGGATGATTCAGCCAAAATGATATCTATTCTACTTATTCAGGGTGCTTTTACCCTTCTTTTGACAACTTAACTTTCGCTTGATCCCAAAGTACATCCATTTCCTCCAAGGTCATTTCCTCTAGCGACTTTGTGGCGTTTTCTTCGATATATTCAAAGCGTTTTTTGAATTTTATGTTCACCTTTTCCAAGGCTGTTTCTGGGTCGATTCCAGTAAATCTGGCATAATTGATCAATGAGAATAATATGTCACCAAATTCATCTTCGCGTTCTGCTTGATCCATCGTTGATTCAGCCACTTTGAATTCTTTTATTTCTTCTTCTACCTTTTCCCATACCTGATGTTGGTTTTCCCATTCAAATCCAACCTGCTTGGTTTTTTCTTGCATACGATAGGCTTTGACCATGGCAGGAAGGGAAGTTGGAACCCCTCCTAAAACCGATTTCTTTCCTTCCTTGAGCTTTAGTTGTTCCCAATTTTTCTTCACTTCTTCTTCATCTGCAACTTCGAGGTCTCCGTAGATATGTGGATGTCTGGCAATCAGCTTTTCACAAACTGCATTCAAAGCATCGCCAATATCCCAGGCATCTTGTTCCTCGGCGATCTTCGCATAGAATATCATGTGCAATAGGATATCTCCTGTCTCTTCCTTAATTTCAGAAATGTCCTCTTTTATTATGGCATCTGCCAATTCATAGGTCTCTTCGATGGTCAGGTTTCTCAGCGATTGAAAAGTCTGCTTTTTGTCCCATGGGCAACCAGCCCGAAGCTCATCCATTATTTGCAATAGCCTGCTGAAAGCGGCCAATTTTGCCTGTTCGTTTGTCGTTGCCATTAGTCTAGAGTTAGTCCTTCAAAGGTAATTAATGTTATTCCATAACAACTACTAAAATTTCTGCTAGTCACAACTATCATTAAGCTAAAACTGTTTGTATCTTTACATCATAATTAGTATTTATGGAATTCATAGCTATTTTCGGAATTATCTTTTTTGTTTTTGGACTATCCTTTATTATGATCAATCTACGTCAAGTGGTTACGGGTCAGGAATTTAGAGGAACCTGCGCTTCTAATAATCCTATGTTGAAGGACAATTTTGGAGATTGTTCTGTTTGTGGAAAGACACCAGAAGAAGATTGTAAAATGCCTGAGATCGGAGAGGCTAAAGCTTAGAATCTCTTGGGAACATATGTCCCATTACCTCTTTCTTGGTTTTATAATAGTTTAGGTTTTCCTTTTTAGGTTTTATAACCAACGGGACTCTTTCCGTCAATACAATATCACTTTTTTCAATAGCTGAAATCTTCTCCGGGTTATTCGTCAAGAGACGAATCGATTTTATTTCCAAGGCTTTTAAGATCTCGATCGCTACTTCATACTCTCTTTCATCTATCTCCAATCCTAGATGCACATTGGCATCAGCAGTATTCATCCCTTCATCCTGCAGTTGATAAGCCTTAAGCTTATTGATCAGCCCAATGCCTCTACCCTCTTGCCTTAGATAAATCACTATTCCCTGATTCTGAGCGATTAAATCCAATGAACGTTCTAACTGTTCGCCACAATCACATCGCTTTGACCCAAATAAATCTCCAGTCAAACATTCGGAATGAATACGCACTAGTACTGGATCTGTACTTGGATTTAAGTCTTTAGAAATAATAGCCAAATGAGGCATGCTCTGATCTTGTTCTTCAGCATAAGCCTGTAAAAGAAATTCCCCCCATGGAGTCGGAATAGTTGCCTCACTCTGTTTTTTCATACTCATAAACTGTTCTTAAAGACAAAGTTCGTTAAAAGAACAACGAATGGAAGTAAAAGTTTCTACTTTTTTAACCCAATGATGGGATCCACTAAGAAATAATCGTTGGAAGTAGAATGAATTAAAAAGAGATCGAGGGTTACTTTGGATTAGAATTCATACCCAATTTTTCCAATCCCACCTGTACTTCAGGAGCAGACATAAATAAATCCCAAATAAATTGAGAACGATAATTCTCGATCATAACTGGAATGGGAAGTTGATCAATCGCCAGATATCTGGGCAATGTCCAATCGGCTTCAAAACTAAAGGCATCATAGGGGCCATATTCACCAATGTACTCTGGATGCTTTTCGTACAGGAATCTTAGAAATTTAGAACTGGCCGCTGGGGTATATGGAAAAGAAGATAACGCAGCTGTAGGTGAAATGACACCAAGATCTTCTTCTGGATTATGTCCAGCATAGCCTTTGATAGAATAACTGGAAGTGAGTCCCCAACATTCTTCCGAATATCCTTTAAATTGATTTGGGTTTTTGATGGCATGTTGATGGTGAATTTTTGCATGGTTCTCGCAAAGTTTCCAATAGTCCGCATATTTATCTTTTAAACCATTGGGGTTTAATCCTAGAAAAGAATAATGCGACCAAAACAGTGGGCCAACGGCCATGTTGTTCGTATCGTAATGATCTAAGATGGTTGGGATGTCATACATTTTTCGATCAGTGACAATTTCCCCATTTTTCATAAAGCCTTCATGAAAAACTTTAGCATCAATAGGATACGAGGGAGAAGCGGCCGCAAGGAAATACATAATCAAACATTCATTGTATCCTCGAACAGCGAAGTTCATTTTCCATTCATGAACCGGAGACCAGTGCCAGTACAAAACACTCTCTCCTTTGGTATACCAATTCCAATCAATCCCTTTCCAAAGAAGGTCCATCTTTTGGGCTAATAATTTTTCCTCGGCATTACCTTTTTGAAAAAATTGGCGAGCGGCAATTAACCCTTGCGCTAAAAAGGCGGTTTCCACTAGATCACCACCGTCGTCATATTTACTAAATGGTTTTGTGCTACCATCGGGCGTCATCCAATGTGGCCAAGCGCCATGATGACGATCTGCTTTTTCCAACCAAAGAACGAGTTTATTGAGTCGTTGATAAGCTGCTTCTCGGGTAATAAATTTTCTGTTCACTGCAGCCAAGGTTGCCATGATTCCAAATCCGGTTCCTCCGCTGGTGACTATGTCCTTAGCATGGTGTGGATAGATGTCATCTAAATGAAATCGCTCTCGGGCTGCACCTGAAATTGGTTCTCCTCCTTTCCAAAAATAATTGAAGGTTTGCTCTTGAAGCGTGTCCAATAAAACACTTTCAGGATATTTAAGTACTACAGACTGTGCTTGGAATTTATCTGCTTGATTATTTGTAGAACAGGATAAAAAAATAACAGAAGAGAAAATCAATATTATTTTTACCATGAAAATAGATTAATAGTTAATTCCTAATTTATCTAAACCGGATTGTACTTCAGGTGCTGACATGTATAAATCCCAAAGTAAGGCTGTTCTATGATTTTCTATCATAATAATAATGGGACCTTGATCGATCGCAAGAAAACTATTGGCCACCCATCCTTCGGTTGGATTAAAGGCATCATAAAATCCATATTCTCCCCATAGACGGTCTCCTAATTGATAATAAAAATGTTTAAGGGCTTCCATTGACAAATCTGGGGTATAAGGCATAGATGAAAGGGCAGCGGTGGGAGTAATCACTCCAAGGTCGTTTGTTGGGCTATGTGCTGAATAACCATTGTCATTATCACTCGCGGTCAATCCCCAGCATTGTGCTGAATAACCCACATGATTGGAAGGATTCTCAATGCAATGCGCTTGATTAATTTTGGAGTGATTAATATTCTGCGTCCAGTAATTGGCGTATTGATCTTCGAGATTTCTAGGATCCATTCCTAAGTAAGAATAATGTGAAAAAAACAAAGGGCCGCCTTTGGAATATCCTACCGGTAAATTTATATCATAGTAGTCATTGCCATTTATGATATCACCAGAACGGGCATATCCTTGTTTATACACTTCAGGACTGATAGAAAAAGTGGGAGAAGCCGCTGCAAGGGTATAGACAATTTGCGTTTCATTATGACCACGAATCGGCAAATTCATTTCCCAATTAAATTCTGGAGACCAATGCCAATACAATACGTTCTGTCCTCCTCTGGTAAACCAACTCCACTCCACTGCTTCCCAAAGCATATTAATTTGATCGATCAATTCCTGTTCTTCTGGAATGTTAGCATTTAAATATTGTCGAACTGTCAACATGCCTTGTACTAGAAAAGCGGTTTCCACCAGATCGGCGCCATTGTCTTTTGCACTAAAAGGAATTACGTCACCGGTATTTCCATTGATCCAATGAGACCAAACTCCATGAAAGCGATCTGCGCCTTCTAAGAAATCAAATATTTTCCTCCATCTATCTAATGCATCTTGGCGACTAATAAATCCACGTTCCACTCCTACGATCATAGTCATCAATCCGAACCCAGAACCGCCAGAGGTTACCAAATCTTGGCTTGTGTTTCGCTCTCTAGCCATACCACTTGCCGGGTGGGCGAAATCCCAGAAATATTTAAATGTTTGTTCTTGCACTTTAGTCAAGAGCTCTTCATCGCTAATGAGCGGAAATTTGGGTTCGGTACTCACCTCTGTATACAATACATAAGACAGCGTGGAAAAAGGCCGATTAATTGCTGTACCTAAACTGGAAGGAATAAGTAAATTTATTTTAGAAAAATCTTTGAGTGGTATATTAGGTGTTAGCGTGTAGGTGAGGGCGCCAATTTTTTCTATATCAAAATCATAACTTACTTCTCCTACTAAAACTAAATTGTCTTTTTGATCTTCAATCGGAACTTCATGAGAATATTCAATGGTAAAAATTGGAGTTAGTGGTATCTCGGTATTTTTAGCATTGCTGTCTAAGGTGCGTCCTTGTATAGACAGTTGAGTAAGCTGCAGTTCGTCTTGGGTGGTTTGAAAAGGGATAGACAAGCCTGGGAAAGTAGCTCCATTTGTCGCTATTAATGCTGGATCAATATTTAAAGTATAGGGTTTATTTTCTTCTAAATCGTTGGCTAAATTTAGTAGGACTATCGTTCCATTATCCAATAAAGAAACAGAGAAGTCTTCTTTTTGATTATCGGTATTAATTAATTCAAAAAAAGACTCGGCCGGAGTTTGAATAGACTGATTAAACTTTAGGGTAATTTCATTTTCGATCGGAACGGTTGGGAGGCCTGGGTCATTAGTCAAAAGAGAAGTATTGCCAATCGTGGCAAGGATAAGCTGAATGCGATCTGTATTGTCCACTGGAGGTTGTCCATCATCGGGATTACAAGCTAAGGCCGAAATCATGATAATCGAAAAAAGTAAAAACGTGCTTCTAAATGGCATAGTAATATTTAAACAAAAAGGGGGCGGCATATTATTGAGTATGAACACGAATGTAGCACTTTCAAATATTGCTAGCCCCCTGGGAAATTATAGCTATTTTTCTATTAAATTTAATTCTTATGGCCTTTCAGAATCGTAAAGCGAAGAGGCGTCCTCGGCAGAAAACGCAGCGCTAAAAATTCTCACATCATCTAAATCTCCTTTAAAGTGATTAGCGGTCGGTTTGTTATAATCTCCCCAAGGGGTATCCGCCCACATTGGACTATCTATGGATTTAATAAATCCAAAAGCGAGTATTGGCTCCACGTCCAAAACATCCCCACGATAAGAAACTCCAGTAACAGTTCGCTTTGGAGCTCCATCAGGCCAAAGATCAAAATCCTGGCTCTTCATTAATTGTCCATTGATATACATTCTTCCTTGTTTTTCTGCTGCATTATACGTACAGATCACATGGGCCCATTTATCTTTCAGAATAGATTCTACTCCACCCGAACCAGTTAGGTCTGCCACAAAGTCCCAGCCTTGCCATCCACCATTCATGCCATCTTCTCCACTTCCATTGAACCAAAGGTCTTCACTTTCTTTAGTTCCATCTTCCAAAACATAAGAGGATGCTAATTTGCACGAACCGAAATCCGCTGGAATTTCAAACTGAAATCCAAAGAATGCGCCCAAGCCCATCACAAAGTGGTTAGCTGGATTACCATCCGCATTTAAATGACCATCGGTATTCGTTTTTATCCAAAACGAAAGCGTGAAATCATCAGAAGCCATCAAGGCATCTGCACCAGCTATTTCAATAATACTTGTGTTGCCATCGAAAGACGCCGTACTGTTTCCTAATGCAAAACGGTCTTCGCCATATGTTATGTCTACAACATTGTCGGCAGTAAAACTTCCAACCGCATCATTTGCATCTCCATCAAAATTCCAATAGGCAATTTGGCTATCCGCATTTGGAACAACTACTGGAGCCCTTCCTTCCGTAGTAAAAGAGCGTGTGGTTTCAGCAAGGACTCCACCGTCTGTTGCCTTTACTCCACTTAAGGTAATCGAATGCAGTGTTCCGCGTACCAAATCACTATTTGGATCGATCGTAATGGAAGATCCGGAAGCATTTACAGCAATACCAACATCATTGGTGCCGTCAGAAAGCTTCACTGTACTTGTAGATACCGTCGATGCATCTACAGCCTTGTTAAAATCAATGGTGATTGAAGCATTTAGTGCTACATCAATCGCAGAAGAAGCTCCGTTTAAATCTGAAGTCACATCGGAACCATCTTGAAAACTAGTTCCTTTGGCCTCTACGGAATTTACTGAAAGTGCATCTCCTGTCATTGGTTCATCATCATTATTACAGGACATAATCCCAAAGGATGAAATAGCAAACAGGTAAAATAGAAATTTCCAATTTCTCATGATCTAAGTTTTTTTGGTTAGGTAAATAAGTATCGTTTTTTATTAGTAGCCTGGGTTCTGCGTAATGCGTCCCTGAGAGATATCAATTTCAGATTGAGGTATAGGGAAAAATTCGTTTTTATTGGCCCTAAAACCTAAAGGCCCTAAAACTTCTTCGGCATTTCCCGTTCGCACCAAATCCCAAAATCTCAAACCTTCTAAAGCAAATTCAAATTTTCTTTCTAGTAAGATAGCATCCCGTACAACTTCTTGATTAGTACTGGTAATAGCTGGAAGTACATTTGCATTATTTCCTCTAGCCCTAGCACGGACCTGATTCAAATAGGTAAGTGCCTCTGCAGTTTTTCCATTTTCATTTAATGCTTCGGCATGCATTAATAGTACATCCGCATAACGTATGACCCGCTTGTTATGTCCAAAAGAAGTTCTGGAATCTGTTCCAGGATACCATACTTTCTGATTGTAACATTCGATTTCTGCTATGCTACCATTATCAAATATGGTATCTGGTGTAGCTCCTTCTCCAGCTATATTGATGCCGTCAATGATTTCATTTAAGAAAAGAACGGATGGTTCCATACGTGGGTCATCATTGGATAGGTATTCTGCTAAAAGAGGATATGCAGGTCTACAAAATCCCCAGCCTTTGTTCGGAGATCCTCGAACGCCTTGTGTATTTCCGTATTGATTTCCACCATCCACAAACCAATCTGGTTTAGCAGAAATTTCAAAAATTGATTCAATATTATGTTCTCCGGCAGCAGTAAAAATTTCTTCGAAGTCATCCACCAGATCATATTCGGAAGATTCAATAATCTCTTTAGTCAAATCTTCTACTCGTTGGAAATCACTAGTAAATAGTTTTATTCTTGAGAGCAAAGCACCTGCCGCTCCTTTCGTAACGCGTCCTAATTCATCAGATCCATATTCAGAACGCTCCGGTAAAATAGCTATAGCAGCTTCCAAATCCGGAAAAATTATTTCATTTAGAATTTCGGAAGCCGGAGCACGATTTAAATCTAAAGGCGGATCAACTTCAATGACTTTAGGAACGTCTCCAAATCCACGAACTAATTGGGAATAATAATAAGCACGTAAAAAGCGGCACTCTGCAATCAGTCGTTCTCTCAATAGAATCTCCATATCAATATTTGGAAGTTCGTTGATCACCAAATTGGTTCTTCGAATCGCTTCATATAAGGTTTTGTACCAGCGCTCCGTAGATCCTTCGGTCGGAGTGTGTTCAAATTTATCATAGACTGCAATTGCGGTTCCATCTCCAGGGTTCGATCCTTTGATGGCATCATCCGCCATCATATCCAATAGTGGGAACCCCCCAGTATTAATTTGCCAAGCTCGTAAACTGTTGTAGGCGGCATTGGTAGCAAAAACAGCATCTTCTGGGGTGGCAGGAAAAGACCCTTGAGTCAATGCTGCCCTTGGAGCTTGATTTAAAAAATCAGCTCCGCAAGACATTAAAAATGCCAGACTAAAAAACAATATTAACTTATTAATAGAATGCATAATTGTTTTTTAAAAGTTAACATTAAACCCTGCGCTGAAGGCTTTTGTAATTGGATAAACTCCTCTATCGATTGCCCCATTAGTGGCATTTCCAATTCCTATTTCAGGAGAATACCCAGTAAATTTTGTTGCAGTAAATAAATTTGTGGCGCGCAAATAGATGTTTGTGCTAGCTAATTTCAAGCGTTTCAATAATCTATTGTCCAGACTATAATTCAAAGTCAAGGTTCTTAATCTTAGGAAAGATCCATCTTCGATATAGTAGGAGGAGGGTAAAAAATTATTCCCCCCTAAGGAAGGTCTGGGATCATCGTTGGTGCTGCCATCACCAGACCAAAAATCATTAAACTTATCTTCATAATTCAACGTGGTAAAACGGATGACTTGCTTTCCATTGTAAATATCATTTCCAAGCTGTCCTTGAAAATCTGCAGAAATAGAAAAATTTTGGTAGCCGATATTTAGATTAAAACCAAAAATTAAATCTGGAATAGATTTTCCGATGATAGTTCTATCCAAGGCATTAATTACTCCGTCATTATTGACATCTCGATATTTCAAGTCCCCTGGATTTTGACCAAATAGTGTAGGACTGGATTCTATGTCCGCTTGGTTTTGAAGCACACCAATAACTTCATAGCCGTAGAAAAAACCTATGGGAGATCCCACAGCGGTTCTAGCCACTTGTTGACCATTCCCCAAATCTCCACCAACTATTAATGAATCAGCGCCCAAGCCTTGCCCAATATTCGTAACTTCATTTTTAATCGTAGTTCCTAATACCCCAACGCCATAAGTAAATTGACCAATTTTATCGCGGTAATTTACATTCCATTCGAAACCGCTGTTGGTCACATTGGCAGCATTGAAAACGATGGTTTGAAAAGAACCAATGCCAGTGTAACCAATGGGTTCTAGACTCACTAAAATATCATTGGTGTTTTTAATATAGTAGTCCAACTCCGCAGTTAACTTATCGTCCCAAACACCTAAATCAATACCGAAATTAGTTTGTACCGTTTCCTCCCATTTTATATTTGGGTTTCCCCCACCTTGAAAAGTAACTCCTGGATTGATTGCTTCATTTTCACCGAAAACCGCATTCACACCAGGAACGATTAAAGCAAATTGTCCATTACCTATTTTTTCATTGCCCACAATTCCCCAACTACCTCGTAATTTTAATCGATTGATTTTCTCATTAGAGAAGAAAGATTCGTTGCTAACATTCCATCCAACTGCGAAGCTTGGGAAATTTCCGTATCGATTATTTTCTCCAAATCTTGAGGAACCATCTCGTCTAAAAGAAGTGGTAAAAAGATAGCGACTATCATAACTATAATTCACTCTTCCTAGATAGGAAATCAAAGTATTTCTACCTCCACTATTTGAGACATTAGCGAAATCTGCTTGACCTGCATTAATGTACCAGAATAGTTCATCTTCTCTTAAAAGTCCTTCTGTTGAACCGCTTAAAAATTCGTTGCGCGTATCCTGCGTACTATATCCCACTATTGCATTGAAGCCATGTTTTCCAAATTCATTATTGAACGCCACTGTATTTTCAAAAATTACGGTATTGTTGTTTGAAGTTGAATAACTCAGGTCACTCAGATCGTTAGCTTGTAGTGGTCCGACAAAGTATTGGGGTGAAAAGCTTTTGGATTTACTTTCAATCATGTCAAGTTGTACACTAGACTTAAAAGTGAAGTAATTTAAAAAATCAATGCTAGCATAAAGATTTCCAATTCCACCAAAGGCTCGAGTATTACTATTTGTAAAATCAATTGCGGCCAGGGGATTCCCGCCATTCACTTCAGCATAAGTTTCGCCATCCTCTTGATAAGGTACATCAATAGGCCAGGCGCGCAGCGCAGTATTGATCACACCTGGAGCGTTGTCTTTATCAGTCAAAAATAGTGATAGGTCAATTCCTATTTTAATATTATCTGTTAGATTATAACCAGAATTTATTTTTGCGGAGTATCTTTCGAGTCCAGATTTAGGAAGTATCCCTACCTGATTAAAGTAGCCCAATCCGAAATAATAATCCGAGGTTTCAGATCCACCGCTAACGGAAAAATTAGCGTTAGTGATGGGTTGGTTTTTCTCAAAAATTAAATCCTGCCAATCTGTATCCGACAAGAGATCTAAGTTATTGTAAGTACCAGGTGTCACTCCATTGATGTAAGTTGCAAATTCTCGACCGTCCATGACATCAATTTTGCCATTAGCAGATTCCACTGCGGTTTCTACTGATACTTGCACCTGTGGTTTTCCTTTGGTTCCTTTTTTAGTGGTGACAATGATTACTCCACCAGCTCCTCTTGATCCATAAATTGCGATAGCAGAGGCATCTTTTAAAACTTCCATAGAAGCGATATCGTTTGGATTAAGTCGAGCAACCGCGCCAATATCACTAATCACTCCATCGATTACGGCGATGGGGTTATTATTATTCAGTGTGGTTATTCCTCTCAATCGAACGACTGGAGCAGCACCTGGATCTCCTGAAGTACTTAAAATTTGTAATCCGGAAACTTTCCCTTGTAGTGCTTGCATAGCATTAGAAGCTGGAACCTTTAGAATATCTTCTGACTTGACCGAGGCAACTGCCCCGGTTAAATCGCTTTTCTTAATCGTACCATACCCTACCACTACTACTTCTTCTAATAAAGAAGCATCTGTGGTTAAGAAAATGTCATTGATTACTGAAGCGCTAAGTACTAATTCAATAGTTTGATAGCCGATATAAGAAAAAGAAAGGGTGTCTCCTTGATTTGCATTGATTTGGTAAGTTCCATCTACCGCAGAAATTGAGCCTTGTGTGGAATTTTTAACAAGGATATTAACCCCTATCAGCGTTTCATTCGTTTCTGTATCAAGCACTTTTCCACTATAAACATTTTGGCCTGAAATCACAATCGAAGCAAAAAGAAGTAGTATCAGTAAAATTGGTTTTAGACAGTTCGTCATAAGAGGATTGAGTTTCATATCGCGCAGATAAGCAATCTTACTTTCGCTTACTGACAAATATACTCATCCAATTCCGAGAGACTATCTTTTTAGCAGAAAAACTACCTCACAATTAACTCATCATATTAAACAAAAATACATATTACGAGTGGTCCAAAGATTTATACACATATCTCAATTAATTGATAATCTGAGTTTTATGTATTCTGCATCAAGTAAGGGCATAAAAGCATTTAAGATTACAACCTCAACAAGTGGTCAGAGAGGTTAGTTTCTGGGGCTAGTCCCATTTTCTTTCTTAGCCTATACCTTTTGTTCTCTACAGAGCGGTAAGAAATGTACAGAAGAGGAGCAATTTCTTTTGAAGACAGGTTCATTCGGATGTAAGCCGCTAACCTCAGCTCCCCGGCAGTGATATTCGGGTAATTAAGTTTTAATTTTTCCAAAAAATCATGATGTACTGCGGCAAAATTTTGCTCAAATATTTCCCAATCTTCGTCACTATTAACATTCCGATTGATGAGATGAAGGATTCGTTGTTTATACTGTTTTTCAGAAAGCAATGAAAAGTCGTCTTTAACAATTACTTTTTTCAGTTCATCGAGCATTTTATTTTTTTGCAAAATGGCCAAGGTGCTATTCGCAAGCATTTTGCTTTTGAAGCGTATTTCATGCTTTAGTTTTTCATTGGTACTTTTCATTCGTTCTGTTTCCAATTCTTTTATCTTTTCAGATTGCAACCGTTCTTCTTGGAATAGCAGCTTTTTTTTATTTCGTTTATTGAGAAGAAAAATTAGGAATATCCCCAAAGCGCAGTATAACAATGCACCAGGCCATGTCTCGTACCAATGGGGTTTTATTTCCAAAGTCAGATAAGTACGAATGGGTTGATACGAGGTCTTAAGTTGTAATTCATAGTTTCCATCGTTGATATTGATGAAATTCAACACCCCGCTATCCGGCAATCGTCGCCAAGCTTCGTCCCAATTTTTTAATCTATAAAAAATATCCTTTTTGCGATCCCCAAATTGGAAATCAGCAAAGGCAATGGTTATGTTGTTTTCTCTCGGGCCTAAAACAATATCCTTCTGAATACGGTGATCTTTTCCATTAACAATTAGATAGTCCAGCTCGATCGCTGAAGAGATCCTTTCTTTCATTCCATAATCTACGGGGATTAGCATATAACCCTCATCAATACCAACTAAGAAAGATCCATCCTCATTTCTAGTTTCAACATGTTGATAATTGTTTAATTGTTCGGTTTTTCTGACCGATTCTACTGCGCGATAAAAATTATGTTTCCGATTAAAGGTTGAATCCTTTTGAATCAATTCTTCGTCGATATATTTAAATTCATTTTCCTTCCAAATAAAAAAACTATCGCGAAAGGAAAAAAATAAACCCTGCTGATTAGAATAAATATTCTGAGGCTCGTGAGGATTGCTAGGGAATTGTACCACGCCAATATTTTCAATGACTTCGTTATAATCACTACTCAATTTGAGTAAACTTAAGCCTTCATTTTTATGAAAACCCAATATATTTTGTTCCTGAATTTCAAAATAGGCCAGTGATGATCCTCCGTTTTTAATTCTTTTATCCAGAGACCATTTCCCATTTTTTTTATTCAAAATGACTAGGCCTGTATAAGTAGATTGTAATACTTTATTTGCTCCAATTTTTCGCATACACCAACCACCAGTGATATCTGATATGCGTTCAAATTTATCCTCAGTGATTAAAAAAGTACCACTATTATGGCCACAAAGAAGATCTCCATCGATTTTAAGAAAGGACCAAATCTGACCTTGAGAATTTTCCACCAAATTGTAATTACCAAGATTGTCACTTTTGAACACCCCTTGATTAGTACCCAAATACAGGTGATCTTGATAATTGATTGCAGTATAAATACTTCCTAGTTTACCCTGTCTATCATAAAAAAAAGCAATTGGTTCCTGAATTTTCAGATAGTTTAGTCCATAGTCTGTTCCAATCCAAAGGCCATTTAAATTATCACTAAACAAAGACAGAATGGTGTTATTTGTAAGTCCGTTAGATTTACTGATGTGGTATTTAATGTTGATAAAATCAGTTGTAACGTAAATACCATTTAGGATTGTTCCAACCACATAATCACCGTTTTTTAATTGAAGAATCTTATTGATCTGCTCCTTTTTTAAAGTCTCATTTAAAGCGGATTTAATGGCTAGTAAATTATTTTTAACCATAACAAAGATACCTTGATATTGGGTACCGAGGACGATTCCACTTTTATAGGCAGCGAGGCCCGCTATCTTGCTTCCCTTGGGAAGTTGGTCAACTGCAGCTATTGTTTCAATCTTATTGTTCCGGAGTTGATATAACCCCTGTTGTATTTTGGGTAGATAAAAATCTTCGCCAATATTAGTGCCCAGCATGATATTAGAAGGGACAGAAATGCTTGAAACCTGACCATTTTGATAGTTATAAATATTGGAAAAGGATTGAAAAATAATTTGATCCTTGTTGCCAAATATATTCCATATTTCCTGACTTTGATCCTCCAATAATTTTTCAACGATCGGAATATATTTTGGATGATTGGCTTCACTGCGGTCTATATAGCCGAAGGTTTCATATGCACCAACATAGATATTACAATCCTCCCCTTTATAAATAGATCTGGGTTTTTGATTTCGCGGTAAAATTACTTTCTGCCATTTGAAACCATTATAGATGAGTATTCCTTCCGTATTCGCAATGTAAATCATGCTGTCACAACCCTGGGTGATCATCCAATTTTGTTGCATTGCATTATAATCAACGGGAAGGTGCTGAATGACCTTAGGGATTTCTTGGGCATGACTGACCGTTAAGCCAAAAAAGCAAAGCGTCAAAAAAAATATTTTTCTTCTAATGCCTTTCAATTAGTTATGATTTGTTTGTTGCTAAACAAAATCTGATGTTTAAAATTTTGTGATCCAAGGGAATATTAAATTTGGAATTGAACTTGCGAATGCAGCCAAAAATAAATGAAGCAACAGCACAAATTGTCTTAAACATTCAATCATGTAGGTGCATTTTTCGCTTAGCAATCTTTACTAAAATACGGATACCCACAGCCAATATAAGCATATCCTTCAAGGCACTAGCATTATAAAGAAAACGAATGTCATGAACACCTTATCATATTCAATTTAATTACATATAAATAATGATTCGGTGCTTCTACTTGGAGGAAACCTAAATGATTTACAAATACAAATCAGATTTCGTAATTTACCCACCTGTAACCTCAATAGCTAATTTTTTAAAATAAGTTGTTTATCTACTATGAGTTATTCTCGAAGAAATCCTTATGGAATGGGCCGCAGAAGCGGAATCAATAGAGGTACGATCATAATTGCCTTAATTTTTGCTGGAGTTGCAGTTTTCAAATATTTTGCAGCTAGTGAATTCAATGAGATCACAGGAGAGACACAAAGAATTTCCTTGACTGTGGATCAAGAAATCATGTTGGGACTTCAATCTGCCCCTCAGATGATTAATCAACATGGAGGACTTCATCCAGATCAAGCTGGTCAGGATTTAGTAGATCGGGTAGGTCAAAAGTTAATTGAAAATTCAGTTGCTGCTCAAACGATGTACAAATGGGATTTCCATTTATTGGCGGATGATAAAACCGTAAACGCTTTTGCCCTGCCTGGAGGACAATGCTTTATTACTGCAGCGCTATTAAATCGCCTAGAAAATGAAGATCAGCTGGCTGGAGTAATGGGACATGAAATTGGCCATGTGGTCGCTAGACATGGTGCACAACGAATGGCGAAACAACAATTAACTCAAGGGCTAACTGGAGCCGCTGTTATTGCTGCTGGAGATTATGGTTCTCAGCAAGCAGCCCAAATGATTGCGAACATGATCAATATGAAATATGGTAGAGATCAAGAATTACAAAGTGATGATTTGGGAATTCGATTTATGTTGGATGCTGATTACAATCCAGAAGAGATGAAAGGGGTGATGCGAATTCTGAAAGAAGCCAGTGGTGGTGGATCTGGAAAATCTGAGTTTTTTAGTACGCACCCCGATCCCGAAAATAGAATGGAAAAAATTGATGAAGCCATAGTCAAGTATCGCAATCTTGCAATTGGCCAATAGATTCTAAAAAATAATTATGAGCAAGAAAAAAAAGAAAAAAGGACAAGGTCCAAAAAGAAATCTCATGGTTGGATTTCTAATCCTTGCCATGATTGCATTTATCGCAAGTCAAATACCTTGGAATAAAATGTCTTCCTCCAAAAATTCGAATAATAACGCTAGCAGATCTACTAGCAGTCAAAACATCAATTCCAACTCTAACAATTTAGATAAACCATTCAATGCAGAATCTACGGTTATCATCCAAAAGCAGGACGGAAGCGAGCCAATTAAAGTGGATGTCGAATTAGCCTTGGACAAAGAAAAGCAGCGAATGGGATTGATGTATCGAAAAAGCCTTCCCGATCACGGAGGAATGCTTTTCGTGATGGAGAAAAATGAAATCCAATCTTTCTGGATGAAAAACACCTACGTCCCATTAGACATCATCTATGTAGACTTAGACAAAAAAATAGTTTCTATAGCGAAGAATACTGTTCCGTTAAATGAAACTTCCTTGCCATCCGAGGGAATAGCTAAATATGTGCTTGAGGTCAATGCGGGTTTTTCAGATGCTTATAATTTACAAAAAGGAGATCAGCTCAATTTCACTATCAATTAAAATAGATAAAAAGTGTGTTTGTAAATTTTTTCTATGCGCTTAGAGGTGAAGGCATTAAAGTTAGCCTTCATGAATACCTAACCCTGCTTGAGGCTTTGAAAATAAGTCCCACTGGTTATAGCATGGAATCATTTTATGCCTTATCGAAATGTATTTTGATTAAATCAGAACACGAGATTTATCGATTTAATCAAGTATTTGAAAAATTCTTTCAACCGCTTTCCGAGGTTAATATTTCTGATTTATTTAGCGCCATTCCAGATGACTGGCTCAAGGAAGTATATAAACGTGAATTATCAGCCGAAGAGAAGGACCAATTGGAAAAGCTTGGGGGACTTGATGCTCTGCTTGAGCGGCTCAGGGAATTATTGGAAGAACAAAACGAAGAACATCACGGAGGAAATAAATGGATTGGCACTGGAGGAACTAGCCCTTTTGGCCATAGTGGATTCCATCCCGAAGGCATGCGACTTGGAAATCCAAGTAAAAATAGTAGATCGGGAATAGGAGGTGGTGGAATAAAAAAATATAAAGACCTGGATGGCGACTCAGAAATTAATACCAGAAATATAAAAGTGGCTTTAAAGTCCTTACGTCAATTTATTCGACAAGGCCCGGAAGAAGAATTAGACCTAAGCGGTACTATAGCTAAAACTTCCAAGAATGCCGGTATGCTAAATATAAAAATGCAGGCCAGCAAAAAAAACAGAATTAAAGTACTGATGCTGATGGATATTGGAGGATCTATGGATGAGCATATTCACACTTGTGAGAAATTATTCTCTGCAGCAAAGAACGAGTTTAAGCAGTTAGAATTTTTTTACTTCCATAATTGTCCATACGACAGATTGTGGAAATCAAATCAAAGAAGATTTACCGAAATATTTCAGACACAGGAGTTAATAAGAAAATACAATCGTGGATATAAATTGATCTTTGTTGGGGACGCAGCGATGTCTCCCTACGAAATTTATTATCGAGGCGGCAGCATAGAGCACTACAATGAAGAACCAGGCATCTATTGGTTAGAGCTGCTAAGGCAAAATTACCCAGATCTCATTTGGTTAAATCCAAATGCGGAATACACATGGGAGATGTATGAAAGCACGGAACTCCTTCGAAAATTTACTGGGCATAGAATGTTCCCCTTGACATTGAACGGTATCAAGCTCGGCATGCAATGCCTAAAAAATAACAAAAGAGTGTTTCGTGAGAAGTTTTGGAGTGGTGATCAGTAACAATTGGTTTTTGGCGTCAAATGCTTTTTAAAAAAGCGTCAGAATAATCTTTTCTTATTCTGCATCAAATACGCTCCTAACATGTAAACTACACCTAAGGCTAGCGCACCGAATCCTACATAGAGAATTAGCATTTGCGTTTATTTATTTTGGTGAATAATACCGGTAGAGGGATAAATATATTCTTTTTATCCAGATTAGACAAGAAAATGGGGAGAATATTAATAACAGTCTTGTTTAACAGTACCCAAACTTTTTTTTCAATTAAAAGCTCATGACTTAGGCCACATAAATAGGAATGATTTATCTATTTTGCTTTCCTTATAATTATTTATCTCTCTAACCATTAAGACAATCGGAAATCTTACTCGATGAAAAAAATCATATTATCTTTTCTTTTCATTTCTATAGCCTTATCAGCTATCCAATTGACTTCTTGTTCTGAAAGTTCTCTTAAGCATAGATCTACCAATAAAATATTGATAGTAGCAGCCGACAGTGCTCAACTTGTGCTCAAAGATCTCATCCCAAATAATATTGAATATCATAGTGTCACTGAACTTGAAGAAATAGAAGAAGATAGCCTAGCGCAATATTCGACTTTGGTTTTCTATAAAACCTCATTGGATAATCTACTCCCCTACTCACAAAGTTTGACAGAACGCTATATTCAAGCAGGCAATGGAGTCCTTTTACTTGAATGTGAAGGGGTTAGCCATTCATTAACTTGGCCTTGGATGAATAAATTAGAAGCGAAGTTAGATTCCAATCAAGTTGTAGATGGAGAATTTTTAGCTTATCAAGGAGGAAGAGTACTTCAAAAAAATAAGATCGACACAGCTGAATTAGAAACAGTCATTTCGCAAGGCATAGGCGCAAATGCCTATGATTATTCCAAGGTCACTTCAAAGTTAGGCCCAATGGAAAGCAGATACAGCATCCGAACTTTGGTGCAAGGAATTCATGAACCAATGGAAATGATGGTGATGCCAAACCTAGATGTCATTTTTCTGGAACGTCGAGGAAAGATAAAGCGATTTAACTATTTCTCTAAAACGGTTTCTGTAATAAATGAATTTGATGTTTGCACGGAAGGAAATTACGAAGATGGTTTACATGGTATTGTTCTAGATCCGGGGTTTTCGAAAACGAATAACTGGGTTTATTTATATTATTCTCCACCCTGCGAAAATCCAAATCAAACATTATCCCGATTTGAATATAAAGACGGCAAGCTAGATCAGGACTCTGAGATAATATTATTAGAAGTAAAAGTTCAAAGAGAAACTTGTTGCCATTCAGGTGGTGCAATTGAATTCGATGAGGCAGGAAATTTATATCTATCTACAGGCGATAATTCTATATCAACTGAATCAGACGGCTTTTCGCCAATAGATGAAAGACCTGGTAAATATTATAATGATTCTCAAAAATCTTCTGGAAATACAAATGACTTAAGGGGAAAAATAATTCGGATCACGCCTCAACCGGACGGAACCTATACCATCCCTGAAGGAAATCTTTTTCCAACTAAAGAAGGTCTTAAAGGGCGTCCAGAAATCTACGCGATGGGTTGTAGAAATCCATTTAGAATTGGAGTGGACCCAAAGAAGGGTTATGTGTACTGGGGAGACGTTGGACCCGATGGACGGACCGCTGGACCTGAAGGGCCTCTATCCAATGATGAATTTAACCAAGCAAAAAAAGCAGGAAACTTTGGATGGCCTCATTTTGTAGGAGACAATAAAGCCTATGCGGACAAAGATTTTTCGACCGGAAAAATTAACGGATACTTTGATCCGGCCGCTCCCCTAAATGATTCTCCAAATAATACTGGTTCTCAAATTTTACCTCCTGCCAATCCTGCAATGATTTATTACGACTATGGCGCAAGTGAAAAATTCCCGATGCTCGGGACTGGGGGAAGATCTGCCATGGGAGGACCAGTTTATTATAGCGATAGAAAATATAACGGAACCAAAGTAGCATTACCAGATTACTTTGATGGGAAAATTTTCATTTATGAATGGGTTCGTAATTGGATTAAAGTAATTACGCTAGATGAATCTGACAACATGTATAAGTTAGAGCCGTTTCTTCCTAGTGAAAAATTCTATGGAATTATTGACATGGAGGTTGGACCAGATGGCGCATTGTATATTATGGAATATGGCAACGGTTATTTTTTAAATAATCCGGAAGCTAGATTAGTACGATTAGAATACTACAAAGACAATCAAGCTCCAGTTGCGGAAATCTTGGCAGAAAACGCACAAGGAATCGCTCCCTTGAAAGTCAAATTTTCAGGAAGTAAAACTTACGACCCAGATCGAAACGATTCACTTACTTTCAATTGGTATTTTGACGGTGATAATAATCCAGATGCATTTGGTAAAAATGTTGAATGGACCTACTCTAAAAATGGCGTTTTTCAACCTCGCTTAGAAGTGGTTGACGAACATGGAGAACGTTCCAACTCAACAACTAAAGTAATCGTGGGAAACACTTTGCCTTCGCTGGACTTTAATCTTAACGGAAACCAAACCTTCGCTTTTCCAAATTCCCCGTTGAACTACAAAACATTGATTAGCGATCCTGAAGATGAGGCTAGTATTGGAATTCAAACAAATCAATCAATGGTAAGTGCAGATTATAATCCCAATGATGAATACGTTTATCAAATATTGAGAGGGGAAAAAAAGCTGCCGCAAGGTTCATTGATGGGACTGGAAGGAAAAAATCTAATTGAAAATTCGGATTGCAGAACCTGTCATTTGGATAAAATTGATTCTAACGGCCCAAGCTATTTGTCTATAGCGGCAAGATATGATGATGCTCCAATCACAAAGGAAACGCTGATCACTAAAATCAAATATGGCGGCTCCGGCAATTGGGGAAGGAAATCAATGGCAGCACATCCTGAACTAAGCGAAGCAGATGCCTCCAAAATGGTGAACTACATTCTTTCCATGGATAAATCCAATGCCATTCCAATAGAAGGAAAAATAAATTTTGAAAACAAAATAAATGAATCAGGCGGCTATTTTTTAACTGCCTCTTACAAAGACCAAGGCTATAAGCAGATAGAATCTTTACAGAATAGAGTCGTCAAAGTCTTGAGAAGCCCAAAGGTTCCTGCTGTAATGTATGATGAGATTGAAAATGCCTATGCCAGTACCTATGGAGCCAATCGAGGGATTCCAATGCTAAGAGTTCAAGGAGACGCCTTATTGAGATTTAACAATATAGATCTAACTGGAGTCAGATCTATAGATTTTCATCATTCCCCAAATCTCAATGGCGCTTTAGAATGTCGAGTAGGTTCTAAAACGGGAAAACTTATTGGCCAAATGACCTTATCGAATAATACGGATGGAGATAAATGGATAACTAAAAATATTCGTCTTACGGAAAATAAAGAGAAAAGCGATCTTTATTTTATATTTAAAAAAGATAAAACTACTAACCAACGCCAAGGAAATCTTTGCAGAGCAGCCTGGTTCAAATTCAATACTAATTAAGATGAAAAAAATAGAACGAAGAGCATTTATAAAAAACACAGGGCTTGGTCTAGCGGGGATAGGATTGCTGGGCCTTGGCTGTACTGCCGAAAGCAATGCCCCCGAAACTAACAATGAGATTAATGCTGCAGGGCTACCATTCAAAATAAGTCTGGCACAATGGTCACTCCACAAAAGTCATTTCGATAAAAAAATGACTGCCTTAGATTTTGCACAATACACTAGAAAAGAATTTGGATTGGATGCTATCGAATATGTCAATCAATTTTTCAAAGACAAAGCGGAAGACAAGGATTATATCAATGATTTAAAAACGCGGGCAGATGGAGAAGGTATTCGTTCTTTATTAATCATGATCGATCGAGAAGGAGAACTAGGTTCTACCGATAAAAAAGAAAGACAGGCCGCAGTCGAAAACCATTACAAATGGGTCTCCGCTGCAAAGACCTTAGGTTGTCATTCCATTCGAGTAAATGCAGCAGGGAAAGGAACGGCTGAAGAAGTTTCTGATGCTGCGGTGCAAGGATTGGGAGCGCTAGCCACCTACGCCAAGGATTACGATATGAATGTAATTGTAGAAAATCATGGTAGTTATTCTTCAGATGGAAAATGGTTAAGTACGGTCATGAAAAAAATTAATCTTCCAAACTGTGGCACCCTACCCGACTTTGGAAATTTCTGCATAGAATACGATGATCCAACCAATTATAAGTCAAGAAAATGTGTGAATGACTATGATCGATATTTAGGGGTAAAAGAATTAATGCCTTATGCAAAGTCTGTCAGTGCTAAAGCCTATGACTTTAATGAGAAAGGAGAAGTGATTGAAACAGATTTTTACAAAATGATGGATATCGTTTTAGCTGCTGGCTACAATGGTTACTTGGGCATTGAGTACGAAGGCCAAGGCTTACCTGAAAAGATGGGTATTCAAATGACGATTAATCTGCTTCGCAAAATTCAAAAAGCAAAAACAATTTAGACTTAAGGGCAACTTAAGATTCCAAACGCTTTACCGTCGACAAATTGCCAGCGTTGTGAACATCTTGCAGTCCTTTTTGCTTCAAGACCTTTTGGGCCTGCCCGCTGCGCATTCCAGACCGGCAATACAACACGTAAGGTCCTTCCATAGCCTTTAGTTTTTCTACTTCCTGTCCGATTTTAGAAAGTGGAAAGTTTAATGCTTTTGGGTGATGACCAGCATTATACTCGTTAGGTTCTCGAACATCAATGATTTTAACTTTGGGGTTACTCATCGCTGCTTTCATAGCGGCTGTCTTTTCCTTCTCTTCTTTTGAGAAAAAGAACCGATAACCAAAGTAGACTAACATGACCCATGGCAAACCATGCATGAGAAGATCTAAGTAATCCATGGTTTGCATACCTTGGCCTCCGCCAAATAACCAGCGTAGCTTTCCAACGATATGCGGTTCAGGCGTAAAAGGGGCCAATCCGATAGAAAGTGCAGCGAAGAGGGAGAAAATGAGGTAATTTCTGTTGGTCATTTGATCTATGGATTCTGTGTTCTGGCAAAAGTACTATTTAGAATCAAAAAAAGCCCTGCAAAAATGCTGAGCTTAATTTTTTTCTACTATTTCTAAGTGAAATAATAAGATAACTATCTACAACTTTTTAACCTTAATATTCTTAAACCATAAAGGACTGTCGTGATCTTGTAACCCGATATAACCAGTTTTAAATTTTCCGTAATCGGGAGAACCTTCCCATTTTCCGCTATTCTTTTTAGCATTCCATTCTTCTGACCAAGGAACAAAGGAAAGTACCTTTTTCCCATTCAACCAGTGCTCCGCTTTTTCCGGAGTGAATAATATTCTGGTCGAATTCCATTCACCAGCAGGATGTAATACTTTTTGCGCAGGGTCTGCAGGAGTCATCGCATAGTCCGAGGCCGTTTGTTGTAAGGGATGCAAATCTTGAGGATTTTCAAAACCAACACTTTTATTGTAAGCAGTTAGGTCATGCATTTTTGCATAGTTCTCATCATCAATCAGTTGATATTCAGGAGCCACACTCGGAGGTCCATCATACCCTTCTTTCACATGATAAAATATGCCACTGTTGCCACCTTTTGGTATTTTCCATTCTAAATACAATTCAAAATTATCGAATTCTTCGGCAGCGTAAATAATATCTTTGCCCCCTTCATGTTCTGCATCTGATTTTTTTTGTTCATCATCAAATGTTAGCATTCCGTCTTTGATCACCCATTGCGGCGGTAATGATTTGCCATTGTAGGCTCTCCAGCCTTTTGTACTAGTGCCATCAAAAAGGGTAATCCATTCAGACTCCGTTTCCTTATTTGGTTGGGTTTCAGATGTCTTTTGAGGCTCCGTTTGACATGAGCAGAATACCAATACAATTAATGCATTAAGGAGAAAGGTTTTCATATTGTAATTTGAATTTGATGGTTTTTTCATATTGCCTTTTAACGAAAAAGAAATCAATTTAGTAAAATATTTAATCTTCACTAGTAAAAGAAGAGGCTGGCAAGTCTTATAACTCAAAAATATTTGGCGCAACAATATTTCTATCCGTGGCTAAATGTAGTATTTTTCCGTACTTTTAGCCACGGATAGCTTTAATTGACATCCCCTTAAGTATTCATAAATTGATAATTTGAGTATGAAATCACCATTATTTATTGGACGAGATGAACAAAAAGCAATTTTTACCGATGCTTTAAATTCAGATAGATCGGAATTCATTGTGGTCTATGGAAGAAGGCGAGTAGGTAAGACCTATCTTATAAAAAATGTTTTAGGAAAACGAATTGATTTTGAAATGACAGGTATTCAGAATGGAGATCTAAGCGATCAACTTGAAAACTTTGCTGAGAAACTACAAGAGTTTTCGGGTAGCGATAGTTTCGAAAAACCTAAATCTTGGATGAATGCATTCTCACAGTTAAAAAAGTATTTATCTTCAACAAAATCGAATAGAAAAAAAATATTATTCTTGGACGAATTGCCTTGGATCGATTCTCATAAGTCAAAATTTCTAGGGATGCTTGGACATTTTTGGAATGACTGGGCAATATATAATAACATTGTTTTGGTTGTTTGTGGTTCTGCAGCTTCATGGATGATCAAAAATGTACTTAATCATAAAGGTGGTTTGCATAATCGTGCAACACAATATATTCCCTTACAACCATTTACATTATCTGAAACAGAACGCTTTTTAAAAGCAAAAAAAATTAAAGTAAATAGATATCAAGTCGTACAATTATATATGGCTTTAGGAGGCATCCCTTATTATCTAGAATTATTAAAACCTAATCAAAGCATTCCACAAAATATTGACCGACTTTGTTTTGATACAAACGGATTCCTAAGAGATGAATTTGATCGATTATTCAAATCCCTTTTTGACAAAGCAGAGAACCATATAACAGTTGTAAAAGCCCTTGCCAAAAAATGGAAAGGTTTGACAAGAAATGAAATTTCCGCAGCTACAGGACTAAGCAATGGCGGAAGCTTAACCAGAATTCTAGATGAGTTGGAAAAGTCCGCTTTTATCCAAATCCATTACCCGTATGAAAAAAAGAAGAAAGGTACTTTGTATAGATTAATAGATAACTATTCTCTTTTCTATTTAAAACTCATTTCTCAACGAAGTTTAAGGAACCAGAAAAATGTGTTTTTAAAAATTTTCTCAAACCAAAAATTTCAAGTTTGGTCTGGATATGCGTTTGAGAATACTTGTTTCATCCACCATCAACAAATCACCCAAGGTTTAGGCATCGCATCAATATCTCATGAATTTTCTAGCTTCCAATTTATTGGAAATAATACTTATCCTGGTATTCAAATCGACTTGCTAATCGATAGAGCAGATGGAGTCATTAATCTCTGTGAGATTAAATTCTCTAACGGCGAATACAGATTAACCCCTAGCTATAAATCTCAACTTAGAGAAAGAGCCATCACATTTTCCGATCTAACTAAAAATCGTAAATCTATTTTTATTACGCTCATGACTACTTATGGCTTAGTTAAGCAAGAGGAACATCTGGATGTAATACAAAATGTACTCACACTTGACCATCTTTTTAAACCACTATAATGCATGAAGTAACAATTCGGAAAACAACGGAATAAACAATTAGAAAGGCAGGAAAAGAAGTGGAAAAAGGAAATATTTTGATGAAAATAAAGGAATGTTTTACTTATGTTTCAGTAAAAAAAGTAAACCCTCATAAATCATTGATTTACAAGGGCTTCAAACCTTTTTAGTGATCCGGCCGGGGTTCGAACCCGGGACCCTTTGATTAAAAGTCAAATGCTCTACCAGCTGAGCTACCGGATCAACTGCTTTTGAAAGCGAGTGCAAAGATACAATCCTTTCAAATATATTCAAGTAACTTCAAATAATTTTAAATTCTTTTTGGTCACTTATGATAAGTGCAGCAAATTGATTGAAAAACCTAATAATTATTTGGAATTTGACGGTTTTATAAACACTAAATCTCGCCTATTCTGGGACTTGAACCGCTCTTATTTTCTCAAAAAATTCATTGATATCTGCATAATTAGTAATTACATGGCTCACTCCGTGTTTGAGTAACTCTTGATGATCCCCTACTCTTTTGATTCCTAATAGTGGAAGTTCCATCTCTCGACAGGTTTTCACGTCCCAAATGGCATCTCCGACATAGATAATTTTATTCCAATTGAAATTCCTCTTCTGGCATCGTTGAATAGCCTCGTTGATCAGTTCATTCCTAGAGTATTGATTATCAGCGCCACTTATGATAAGATCTGATTGCCATAATCCTACATGCTTAAGTTTTACCCTTGCTGGTGCTTCCCAACCTCCAGTTGCCACAGCGAAAGGAATTTCTTCTTTTCGCAAATAAGCAAACAAATCTGAAGCTCCGGGAATTATATTAAAGTCTTTTGGATTCTCTTGCCTGGCCAGGTTTATTTTTTTCACAAACTCCAACTTAAATTCTTCAATTTCATTTGAGGTAGGATATTCTTTTTTGATTTCAAAATAAGCTTCTCTAAAGATCGTATGGTCTGTAACATGAGAGAAGTAGGTCCAATCGATGGTTGGAAAAGGTTGGCCATATCGTTCTTTGAAGGTTGCCCCAAAGCATTTGCTATCTATTTTTTCAGAATAGACCAAAGTGTTATCTAAATCAAATAGCAGTAGTGTATCACTTATCATTAAATTTTAATTTTAATTGTACTGTTTCATTGTTCTGTTCTTTTTCAAGATTGCTTGAGGTTAAGCCAATTAATCGGATACTACCAGCCTGCTCTATATTTTCTTCTAAAAGGTTTCTAGCTATTTCCAAAATGGTTGCTCGATCCCGAATTTCTGAAGCAAATGTTTTAGATCGAGTAAGGGATTGAAAATCGGATTTTTTCATTTTCAAAGTGATGGTTCGACCAAAATTTTCACTTTTCTCCATATATTCAAAAACGCGATGAGCAATGGGTTCTAGCTTTAGCCAAATGTCGTCTATATTATTTAGATCATCTGAAAAAGTGGTTTCTGCTCCGATGGATTTTCTAATTCTATTTGGCTCGACTGGTCGGTTATCCTCTCCTCGAACTATCTTGTAATAATAGCTTCCTGATTTTCCAAACCGCTTGGTCATTTCTATCAGGCTCAATTTTTTCAAATCTGATCCTTTGAAAATGCCCATTCGTTTCATTTTCTCTTCTGTGACTTTACCAACCCCAAAGAATTTTTTGACAGGCAGTTCATCAATAAAAGATTGGACTTCTTCTGGAAGAATGACTTTCATTCCGTTTGGCTTATTAATATCGGAGGCTACTTTGGCTAAAAATTTATTGATAGAAACGCCAGCGGAGGCAGTCAATTGTGTTTTTTCAAATATCTTTTGACGAATCTCCATGGCAATTTTCATTGCTGAAACAATATTCTTTTTGTTGGATGTTACATCTAAAAAAGCTTCGTCTAAAGAAAGCGGTTCTACAAGGTCGGTGTACTCCAGGAATATTTCTCGAATTTGAGTGCTGACTTGTTTGTAAACATCGAACCTATGCTTCACGAAAATTAATTCTGGACAAAGTCTCGCAGCCGTGACAGAGGGCATAGCAGAGCGCACTCCAAAAGTTCTGGCTTCGTAGGAGGCTGCTGCGACTACTCCCCTTTTTGCCCCTCCTCCAACCGCAATAGGCTTTCCTCTTAGTTCAGGAAAGTCACGCTGCTCTACGGATGCAAAAAACGCATCCATATCTATGTGAATAATTTTGCGAAGGGCCATTTTATTCTAAAGGATAGTTAAGGGCACCTCTGGATCACGAGACAATTACCGGAGGTCTCCATAAGCAATAAAAAACCAGCGAACGATTTTACCTGTCCGCTGGTCATACGGTTTTTGGGATGGAAACTGGAGTTGACAATTATTTCTAGAATAAAAGTCTAACAAGTTACCTGGCCATTTCCATCTCCAATTTCGCCAGGCAGTTTCAGGAGTAATATCGTCCAACGGTTTTGGTCATGTACTCCCTTTTCCAAAGAAACAAACTTTTCGTCGTCTTACCTATGAAAAATTAATATAATATGTCTTCAGTAACAGTCAAAAGCTGTCTTACATAAAAAAAGCGCTGAAATCAATAAAGATTTCAGCGCTTTTTCAACTATTTAGCGAAAGATTAGAAATATCTTGGCGTAATAACTCTTTTACTGTTATACACAAAATCATATCCTAACATCACCTCATAAGTTCCTTTTGAAAAGTCATTTAACTTGCTCAAAGTATAATCATAACTTAATCCAACTCTGATTCCATTACTTAAGTTGTAGGAAGCCCAAATATCTGCGGAATCGAAAGAGCTAAGCCCTCCAAACTGAGATGCTGCAAAAGCAGATCTAAAAGAAGCTCCTATCCAAAACGCTTCATAAAACAAGAAACTTAAATCTATATCAAATTCTGCTGGTGCTCCAACCTTCTGAGGATCTCTAACATTAGATGAAAAATCTCCGAGTAAGCCGACTGTTTTTACTAAAATACTTGGCTTGAACATTACTTGCTTCCCTTTCAAAGGAATTATTCCACCTGCCGTAAAATAATAGTGGCGATACGTTCGTGCCCATTCATCCGAGGTAATTGAGGTTTGTTCTCTAAGATCAAAACCAATTAATCTAGGTACAGAAAAACCCAAATAAAATTTAGGATTAGAGTAGTAAAGTCCAGCTCCAAAATTTGGTAGCCAAAGGCTGTATCCCATATCAGAAAAAACTTCGTCTTGTGATGGATCATCTCTATAAACCAAATCTGAAAAATCTGATCTCCAATTCATCACACCTGCCTGTAATCCTATTGCTAAATTTCCAGATCCAAAAGGAACCTTGTAGGCATAGACCCCATTAACCATGGTTGAACCCGTGGAACCAATTTTATCATTTCCAACACTCAAACCCAATCCAACTCTCTTTTTAAAAGGAGTGTGAATAGTCATGGTCTGAGATAGTGGTCCACCATCAATTCCAATCCACTGCTGACGATGTAGTACTCTGGCAGACATATATTCTAAACTTCCAGCATAACCAGGGTTGGTTACCATACTGTTGAACATATACTTGGTATACATGGGTTCTTGCTGAGCGTTTGCCGTAAATGAGCCAACAAATAGCAAAAAGAAAAAGATAATTCGTGTTGTTCTTTTCATCTCTTAGGTGTTCTATTTTCAAAAACAATGAAAACCAAAGCAGCTTAATTGGCCTAATTCATTGATTTCCTTTGTGTTTTATAGTGGAAAAAAGGATACCAAGGAATAGACCAAAAATCATGCCTGCGCACCTATTTACTAAGGAGTATCCGTTAAAATTTAGTTTCTAGGCTCAATTCAAGCAAAATCAGGGTAAAAAAGGAAGAAATGGCCTAAAATAATACTGAATCCTGAAAATAGAAAGGCCCTTTAAGGTAGCAGCTTCATTCATTTTTTGAACAATAACTATTACCGAAAAGGGCCGTTCTTCAAGCCTTTTTATATGTTATCTGTGGAGCTGTAAATATCCACTGTAGGTAGTTCCTTCTCCATCTTCAATTACATAGAAGTAAGTTCCATCAGGTAAACGCTTACCATCAAATGTTCCTTCCCAACCTCTATCATTGGTATATCCTTTTTCATTATGTACTTGATTACCCCATCTGTTGAAAACACAAACTTGATTGTTCGGGAAGTTTTCAATTCCAAGGATGGTAAAGACATCATTCACACCATCAAGGTTTGGTGAAAATCCTGAAAAGATAATTAATTCTTCACATAATACTTCGATAGTCACAATGGCCATGTCAGTACCAAACTCATTCGAAATGGAATACATAAACTGATCGATTCCACCACAGAAATTATCATTTGGAGTATAAGTTATCGTTCCGTCAGGATTGATAATTACTGTTCCATTTGAAGGTTGTCCCGTGATTTCAAATCCTTCTAAATTTCCATTGATCGTATCATTTAGCAATACTTCAATTACCACTGCATTACCAATCGTTGTTGTTGTATCATCATCAATTGCGATTGGCAATAGATTATTAAAGACATCAAAGATTACATAAGTAGTGTCGCAAACCATCTGTGCATCACATATCACCATACAAGCAGTATCCTGTCCTACAATTGTACCGGTGTAAATAATACAATTGGTGGTAGGATCGATAATGAAATCAACATTCTCTCCAATTGATTGAGGACAAATATTGAAGATAGTCTGTATTGGTCCTGTCAGTTCTGAACCATCTAAACAAAGTGTATCAGTCTCACCTACCAGAATTGGAATCTCCAAAGTATCTGGTGTAGGTACAATCACTTGAACAATTAAGATTGTTGTATCACAGAATCCAAGGCTGTCGCAAATTACTAAGCAGGCCGTATCCTGACCAATTAGATCAGCGTTATAAGCTACGCAGTATGTGTCATTGTTCAATACGAAGTCAACATTCAAGTTGCTCGGATTTTCACAATCGTTGATGAATACATCTAAAGCATTCTGGAAAATCGTAGTATCCAAGCAAAGTGAATCTGTAGTTCCAAGATTTATTACTTGAATAATTGTATCCGTAACAGGTACTACTTGAATTTCTACATTGAAAGTATCACAAACTCCTGCAGCATCGCAAACCTCGAAACAGTATGCATCGCTTCCCAATAGTATTCCAGTTATGTCGATACAATTAGATCCAGCCACTAAGCTAAATGATGTGTTACCATCTGCTTCAGCAGGACATAGATTCTGAATGGTTGCTACATTATTGAAATCAAAACAGTAGGTATCTATTTCGCCTTCATTTATTGTCAACAAGGTATCTATCAAGATTGGAGGATCTGTACAAGTAACATCGAAAACAATATTCTGGAAACATCCGTCTACAATGTTTTCAATCAATAGATTATGTGGTCCATCACTCAAATAAATCGTAGTCGCGTCAGGAATAATCTGATTCGGAACTTCAAACTGAGGAACCATATTCGCAGAGATGAATAGTGAACCATAGTTTCCGGTTCCGTTTCCACCAACAATTACAAAACCAAATACTTCCCAGTCTCCAGCAGGATCCCATACATTCATAGAATCTGCTAGTTGCTGTGGTGAAGTGAATAATGGTAAAGTAAACGTCTGTCCATTTGCAGTCCACTCATCTAAAGTGTAAGCTCCAGGTGCACCCAATTGGAATGCGACATATTGATATTGAGTGTCGATGACACAAACATCAAATGCTCCGTCATACTCAACTCCATTATCTGTGATTTCATAATTGAATAAATCTCCAATCTCAAAGTCTAGACAAATTGGTGCTCCTTGCGCACAATCGTCGATAACAAATGATGTTGGACCGGTATAGTATGGATCGCAATTTGAACCATTTGTAATAGATAATATTACGACAGTAGTATCACAAAGCATTAGATCATTGTTACACAATATCACCGTCACTGTATCCAAGAATGGTCCGGAGACTCCTGGGTTCGGAATGTATCGGTAGCAATTATCGTTAGTGATGAAAAAGACTCCATCATCTGCCGTTGCGCTTGTATTTGTTCCGGTAACCACTCCACCTAATTCATCAATATTCAAGCAACTATCTAAAGTTACATCTATTGGTGTACTGACATAAATGGTATCAGTTGTAGGAGTAGAAAGTGCTTCAATTGAAATTATGACAACAGTTGTATCACAAAGCATTAAATCATTGTTACACAGCACTACAATTGCAGTATCTAAGAATGGTCCGGTCACCCCAGGGTTTGGAATGTATCGGTAGCAATTGTCAGCAGTAATGAAAAATACTCCGTCATCAATGTTACCTGTTATATTTGTTCCGGTGACTACACCTCCGATTTCATCAATATTCAGACAATCATCCAGTGTTACATCAACAAAAGTATTGATATAAACTGTATCAGTAGTTGGTGTAGAAACAGCTCCAATTGAGATTATAACTACAGTTGTATCACAAAGCATTAAATCATTGTTACAAAGCACTACAATCGCAGTATCTACATTTGAACCTGTCGCTCCTGGATTCGGAATATATCGGTAGCAATTTTCATTGCTTATAAAGAATACTCCATCATTAGAACTTGCATTGGTATTTGAGCCAGTTACATTTCCTCCGATTTCATCTATATTCAAACAGCTATCAAGGGTTACCCCTGGAAGTGTGCTCACATAGATTGTATCAGTTACTGGCCCTCCAAGTGGCATGCTTATTATTGAGAATGAAATACAAGTTGTATCTGAATTCACCCCATCATTAGCAATAATGCAAATCTCATCTACATCGTTTCCTTCCAAATCTTCCGCATTATAAATTAAGCATCCGTTTTGATCTAGTTCCCAGTTTCCGAAAGTTGAAGAACCGACTGTCGTACCGTCTGACAATGAATAAGTCACTTGAGTGGGATCGAAACAAGATTCGAGTACGAAACAAATCTGATCAGCACTATTTGTCAATATTGTGATATCTGTTGATTCCGGCGTACCACAATCTACACAAGTATCTTCCACTTCAAGATTTTGAACTGAAACGATACATCCGTTAGCATCAGTTACTTCTAAGCTATATGAACCTGGAGCTAAGTTATTTCTATTTGAAACATTGTTTACTCCAGCAACATCTGCCCAATCAAACTGGTAACCAGGAACACCACCGGTAGCTTCTACCGTAATTTTCCCAGGATCTTGACAAGTTGCATCCTGAATAGCAATGTCCAGTTTCAACTCTTGAGGATCGATTACTTCGAATGTTAAGCTATTCGCTAAACATCCGTTGGAATCAGAAATCAATAGAATATAATTCCCAGCTGTTAAATCACCGTTGTCAATTTCATCTCCGTTAGCATCAAGAATTACTTCTTGGGCTGGTCCTTGAAAGTCCAAACTTGGATTTAATGAATAGTCTAAATTTCCATCATTAGTTCCAGCACAACTTACTTCAATCGGAAGGATGCTATTAACAATGATTTGAACATCACCTTGCACATCAGCAGCTAGACCAAAGTCAAAAGTTGTGGAACATCCTGTAGTTTGATCAGTGATCTCTATAGAGTAATTACCATCTTCCAAATCATTTCTTTGCTGTCCTGATTCACCATCACTCCATTCAAAAGTATATGAACCTGAACCACCTAATACTACAATCTCAACAGATCCATCTGCTTGATCGCAATCAGGTCTATTCAGAATATTTGCAGAAGCCTGCAAGTTATTTTGCTCTCCAATCTCAATGGCAAGGATATTCTCACATCCTGTAGCAGGATCAGAAACCGTTACAAAACAAGTTCCTGCTGGAAGATTTGATGGATTAAAATCTGTAGATCCATTACACCAAGTATAATCAAGTGTAAACGGTGTCATTACAGCAGTTCCATTATTCATTCCACATTGTGCAGGAGAAGTTTGTGCTAATGTTGCTTGTGGACCATTTGCATTTTGAACAACTACAGTTTGAGTAACTACACAGTCAACACTATTTCCATCCTCAACTGTCACTTGATAAACTCCAGCTGGTAAGTCAACAAATACATTTCCGTTTTGAGTTCCAGCATTTGGACTTAGGAAATACTTATAGTTAGTTACATCATCAAACATTTGAACCGTAATTGAACCTGTACTTTCATTACAATCAGATTCTATTACAACGATGTTTGCAACAACTGGATCAGTACAATTTGAAGAACAAGTTTGACTTAATTGGATATCTAAAATTTCCAAACTACAACCTTGAGCATCTTCAATATTTACACTATAATCTCCAGCAACTAAGCCCGTTCTATCTTTTGAATTATCTGATCCAGAAAGATCAGTCCAATCAAAAGTATATGCAGCAGTACCTCCAGAAATTTCAATTTGTATACTTCCATCGTCTTCACAACTTTGGTCAAGAATTCCAACATTCACTCTTAACTCAGTCGCTTCTGCAATGGAAAAGTCTAAGTTTCCAGCAATACATCCATTAGCATCTTCAACTAACATGAAGTAATTGCCAGGGGCAAGGTTATTTTCACTCACCTCTGTTCCCGTTCTATCGATAACATTCATAGTAGCAGGAAGTGCTAAACCATTTGAAGCTATGTAGTCAAAAGAAACGCTTCCGTTTTCTAAACCTACACAAGATTCGTTTGCTAGGCTTAGCAATTGGATATCAGCTCCTGGCACATCGTTATTTAAAACAAAAGTATACGTATCGCTACAGCCTGTAGACAAATCAGTAATATCCACTGCATGAACTCCTTTATTTAACCCTGTTCTTGTTCCATCAGATAACTGTGTTTGATCTTCCCAAAGGAATTCATAGTTACCTGAACCATTTTCAACAATAATCTCAACCTCACCGTCAGCTTCATCGCAAGTTGGTGCTTGAATAGTATTATATGAAATAGTTAAAGCACTTTCTTCTGGAACTTCAACCAGTACGACATCAATACAAGGTGGTACATTTCCATCAGATACAATTACTTCATAAGTTCCAGGAGCTAGATTAGTTCTTGAAGAACCTGTAAAGTTTCCATTTGACCAAATGTAGTTATTAGATGCAGGCAGGAGACTAACTGATCCATCATTTGCACCACAAATTGCTGGTGCTACATTTATTGCATCTACAGTTGGTCCTCCAACAGTTCCTACTGTTACATCAACCACTGTTGAGCAATCGTTAACACCGTTTTGAGTAACAGTTACAGTGTAAAAACCTGGTGCCAAATCCGAGCGCTTGTTTCCAAGTCCGTTTGGCACACCCTGAATAGTAGACCAGCTATATGAGAAGTTTGAAACATTTCCTACAGGAATTATTTCAGCAGAAGCATCTATCTCTCCACAATGAGCTTCGAATACAATTATATCATTGATCAATGGTGCCACACAAGTACACTCACTTCCAATTGTTACTTCTAATTCTACTGAACAACCCAATGGAGAAGTTGCGATCACTTCATAGGTTCCTGCATCTAAGTCATTTCTTTCAGCTCCATTTCCACCATCACTCCATACAAAATTGTAATTAGTCGGCTCCAATCTTGCAACTCCGTTTGACATTTCACAGTATTCGGCTTTTGTATAAACTAGTTCTGCAAAGGTGCTAACACCTTCGAAAGATACTCCGTCAACGTCAAGAGATCCGCAGATTGTTCCACTCCCTTGAGTTAATAATCCGAATACATCAAAGCCAGTAGTTGTTCCAAAATCTATAATTGATATATCCAAAGTAGCAGGATCATATACTAATGTATGTATTGTATAAGTTGATAGGTCAGATACCGTGAAAGTAGGATTTGCACCTGCTTCAATAATCACTAAGTCAGAACCCTCGGTTAAAACATATATTGTTTCGAAACCAGCAGGAACAACATCATCGCCATTTGGTATAGCTGATATTGTAGCAGTTCCTTGAC
Source organism: uncultured Saprospiraceae bacterium (assembly GCA_937930025.1). Taxonomy (GTDB): domain Bacteria; phylum Bacteroidota; class Bacteroidia; order Chitinophagales; family Saprospiraceae; genus JABDJM01. The sequence continues at coordinate 37,920 of CALGJW010000265.1, forward strand.
TAAGACAATAGTTAGATTGATCCTGATCTAATGTTCCTGCAAAAGCATCACATTGACAAGCATCTTCTATCACTAAGTTATTCAATGTTTCAGAACAGCCCTTTTCATCCGTAACAGTCACGTCATATGATCCTGGAACTAGGTCATCTCTAAGGAACGGATTGTCATTACCCGCTAGGTCAGCCCAATCAGCAGTAACAACTCCTGATCCTCCAACATATCCAACATTGATACTTCCAAATTCACCACAATTAGCTGGGAATATAGTGTAGTCAACAACTAGTTCAGGTCCAACTACAACTTCCACAGTTTTTATTGCAGAACATGCACCATTTGAAATAGCAACTGTATAAGTTCCTGCATTATCTGTAGAAACATTCGTAATAACTGGATTCGCTTCTGAAGAAGTAAATCCATTAGGTCCTGTCCATT
>CALGJW010000266.1 GCA_937930025.1 uncultured Saprospiraceae bacterium
GCGTAGTTAGCTCTAATATGATCCACTTGCTTCCCATCAATGTAAGACTTCCATCCACCGTTTTTATTTGGCTTATAAATATTCTCAGAGAATACTGCAAACTGTTCGCCCGAAGCGTCAGATTGGTAAGTCAAATGATTCGGTTTGTATTCCGCCAGTTGAATGCTTCCTTGAGCAGAACCTGCAGTAAAATTCCCTAAATACGCTTTGAACTCATTATGCACCAAAGCCGTTTGTCTAGGATCAAAATCTGCCGCACCAAGCCCGTTAATTTCATCGTCCGGAGTATTCACCATTTTTAAATTAGAAACAAACCAAGCATTGCCTAAGGCACCAGGGTTACGTTGCATTTTTTGATCTTTGGCGATAAAGTATTTGGTATTCAGCATATCCAAAACTTTTTGATTACCACTTCCAATATGCTTATCGATCAAATCCATGTATCTTCTTAGTTTGGCCGCATGATATCCCCCAATCGTTTTGTGATAATTTGAGGAGCGATTACTATTAAAAGTATTGATGCTCATATCAAATACCCGATAGTTAGGATCCTGGTCTGCTAAGATTTGTTTGTCAACTTCTCGAGGTTTAAAATTATTCTGATAACTCCTAGATCGAACAAAATTATCACTGTTCAAATATCTTTTACCTATACCACCAAGATCAAAAAGCATCAAAACCGATAGTCCCACAAACATCAATGAAGTTTGAGATCCAGATTTAATCTTTTCCTTTAAATACATCCAAATTAATCCACCGCTGAGAAGGACGAACATTATCGATCTAAAAGCATCTTTCCGTAACATCATTTTCCGATCTGAGATAATCGCATCCAAACTGTAACCGGCATTTGAAAGACGAGCATCATTTGGTCCCGCAAAGTCAAGAAACACGCTACCTAACAATCCAGCAAGCACCAATATCCCGCCAGTAATACCCAATGCCAGATATAACTTTTTTATAGCTTCTTTTTTATCAACTCCTTCGCTGGTTATTTTTGATAAGGCTAATACACCAAGAAAAGGCAGCGTCAATTGCAATACTGCCAATATGGAATTTACAGATCTGAATTTATCATAGAGCGGAAAGTAATGGTAAAATAAATCATTGAACCACATCAAATTTTTACCATAGGATAGCAATGTTATTAATAGGGTAGAGCCAATCAACCACCATTTTACTGGTCCTTTAACGACCAAGATTCCAAGAATGAATAAGAACCATACGATGGCTCCAAAATATATAGGACCACTGGTAGAAGGCATAGCTCCCCAATAAAGCGGAGCAGTTTTTAATATTGCCGGATTTACTCCTTTTTTCTTTAAATCCTGATAAATGGCAAAATCTTTATTAATTTTTTCAACTGATCCTCCCCCATAGGCACCTGGAATTACAAAGGACAAACTCTCTGCAATCCCATGACTCCAAGCAAAAACATAATCCTTGGATAAGCCTTCCTTGCTATTCGAATCTGTAGTCTGCAAAATCTGTGGACCTCTTATTGTCTCCTGCATATATTCGTAAGAAGTCCACAATCTGGAAGCGTTAGCCCCAAGCGCCAATAATAACGGAATAAAAAGTACTACACTAGCAGTCGCAAACTGTTTTAATTCGCCTTTTCGAATTGCATAAATAAATTTAACCAAAACGTATATACTCAGACAAATAGCTAAGTAATAGGTCATTTGTATATGGCCAGCCATAAGATCCAGACCTAGACCCAAACCAAACAATACAATTCCGAGCAGGTATTTACCGCGATACGTCAATATGGTGCCAGCGGTTATGATTGGAAAATAGATGATGGCCAGAAATTTACTTACATGGCCAGCTTCACTGATCAAAAAGTTGTAAGTACTCAAACCAAAGGCCAATGAGCCCATAAGCCCTAACCATGGATTAATACCAAGTACCAACATCAAAATGAAAAAGGAAATAAAAGCGATTAAGAACTTACCACTGGGAAAAGGAAGTCCTAATGACAATAAATAATTTTGTAGTGGTTTCAATTTATTGCCAGAATAAGGCGCACCACCCCAAATGAAGGTTGGCATCCCACCAAAAGCACTTCCCGTCCACACTGCCGTTTCTCCCGTCTTTTTGTTAAACGCCCTAGTATCTGATCCAAGACCCTTAAAATTCAGCATATCTGGTTGTCGGACAACCTTACCATTAAAGACATCAGGAAACAAGCCGACTGCTATAATTATAAAAATTGCTACTACTGCGAGGAAGGGTAAAATCTTTTTGATATCCATCTTAAAGTGCTTCGTAATTGTTTAGAACAAATTTAGACAAATTATCAACTCCCAAAAGAGCTATCTTTGAAAAAAAAACGTTATGCCATTCATTGAGGTCATAGACTATGCTAATGCAGAAGGTAAACTTCTAAAAATATATGATGAGTTAATTGGATCACGAGGCAAACTCGCCGAAGTACACAAAATCCAAAGTCTCAATCCCCCCACTATCATGGCCCATATGGATCTCTACATGAAGATCATGTTCGGAAAATCTCCATTAAGACGCTACCAACGTGAAATGATTGCTGTCATTACTTCTGCGAATAACAATTGTTCCTATTGCATTAAACATCATGCTGAAGCCTTGCTCCATTTCTGGAAAGAGGAAGATAAAGTCAATCAATTGGCTAAAGATTTTAGAAAATTGAAACTGGAGCCGAAGGATAAATTACTTTGCATTTTGGCTGAAAGGCTAACCGTAAATCCGGCGTACTCGGGCAAGGAATCTTTGTTGGCTGCTTTAAGAGAGGAAGGCTTTGGCGATCGCGCCATTTTGGATGCCACATTAATTATTGCTTATTTTAACTTTGTAAATAGAATAGTTTTAAATCTGGGAGTAGATTTGGAGGAAGATGGAGGAAAGGGTTATCAATATGAGTAATAATTTGATTAGGTTATGAAAAAAGGTTTATTGTTGATTTTTTGTACTTTTCTATTGGCAAGTTGTCAGAACCAAAAAGATAAGATCGCTACAAAGACGAAAGTAATGAAACAACAAATTGACTGGCAGGGACATCGCGGTGCCAGAGGTTTATTACCAGAGAATACTATTCCATCTTTTCTATTGGCCCTCTCTTTTCCAAAAGTGAGCACTTTAGAAATGGATGTGGTTATTTCCAAAGACAGCCAAGTGATTATTAGTCATGAACCTTATTTTTCACATCATATTAGTTCGACTCCCGAAGGCCAACCAGTTACTGAAGCGGAGTCTAAAAATTTGAATATTTATGAAATGACCGCTACAGAAATTTCAACTTTTGATGTAGGAAAAAGAGGAAATAGCCGGTTTCCTGAACAAGTACCGATGGCTATTAATAAACCTACTTTTAAAAAAATGATTCAAGCCGTTAGGGAATTTTGTAAAAAAAACAATAGGGAGCTGCCTGGTTTTAACATTGAGCTAAAAAGTGATCCGAAAGATTACAACAAATATTTTCCGCAACCCGAACGATTTGTCACTTTATTATTACAAGAAATCGATTTTCTGAATATTCGAGAAAAAGTAAATCTTCAAAGTTTTGATGTAAATATCCTCGAAGAAATTCATAAACAGGCGCCTACAATTTCCACAGCGTTATTGGTAGAAAAAGTCAATACCTTTGCTGCGCATCTTCAAACGATTAGCTTTAAACCAACTAACTACTCGCCATATTTTGAATTTGTCACGGCAGATGTGATTCGAGAGGCACAATCATTGGGTATTAGGGTAATCCCTTGGACCGTTAATGAACTAAAGGATATGCAGCGCATGGTTGATTTAGGAGTCGATGGAATCATTACAGATTACCCAAATCGAATTCAAAAGCTTAATTTAGCAAAATAATAAAATCAAGATTTCAAAATCACAAAATAACTAAGATGCGATTAGCTTCTATTTTTTTATTTTCATTAACCCTATTCTTCTCTGCATGCAATTCCGAAAGTCCGGCATCAAGCATAGCAGCGAAAAGTAAACCAGCAGAAATGAAATCAACCACGACTAAAACTGGATTTATTCATACCGTATTTTTCTGGATGAAAGATGGATTCGATGAAACTAAAAAAACAAGGTTTGAAGCTGGTCTAAAAAAACTAGCAAAGGTTCCGAGCATTAAAGATGTGTATTGGGGTCCTCCTGCGGGCACTGACCGAGAAGTTGTGGACAATAGTTATGACTACGCTTGGATTGTTCATTTTGCGAACAAAGAAGATCAAGATAAATACCAAGTTGATCCAATACACTTAAAGTTCATTGAAGAATGTAAAGATATTTGGGACAAGGTGATTGTATATGATAGCTTGGTTGAATAGGGAAAAACAAGATGATATCTCATTGGATTTCATCATAGTTTTCTTCTAACTGCTTGCTTTAAAAAATTAAAAAAAGACTTGTTTGCTATAATGGTGGGCAGGTCTTTCTTCCTTAGTGTCAACCTCTCCTTAACTTTGGAAACTAATCAAAATGCATCTTAACCCCTTGTAAATATTGCAGTTACTGTGTCTTTCTATTGCTATTAGTCTATTAACAGTTTAGACATTTCACCCTTTTTTTTTACCAATTCCTTAACCAATCTCCCTGCGACATTCCAAAAGCGCAGCAGTCTTATCAGTAACTAAACAGTATTTGTTATGAAAAAGACAATCTTATTTTTCGCATTAATTCTAGGAATGAGCGGACTGGCAGTAGCCCAGACTTGTGGAACAGGTGGAGGTTACAGCAATTATGGAAATGATTATTACTACAATTCAAATACGAATTCCAACTTTGGTTCTTTGGGAGTCATCAACTCCCGTTGGAAAGGATTCTTCGACAGAAGCCATGTGGTTGATGCTCAATTATTCAAGACTGCCCCAAGAAAGGTGACCATTGAGTACACCCTTGACAACGGAGACATTCTTGAAGTTCAAGCCGAAAAACTTCGTGGAAATGGACATCATGG
>CALGJW010000267.1 GCA_937930025.1 uncultured Saprospiraceae bacterium
CTGTATTTGATGAATCCATTACTTCCAATTTCGTTGGCTGAACTATCTGGTAGGTTAATCCCATTAAAGGACCATTTTAAAATACGACCTTCTTCAAAATAACTAAGCTCATATTCATGGCTCGATCCAATCACGTTTAGAGATAATAAGTCTAAGTCCGGATCAATAGGGTTGGTAATAAATACGTTTCTCGCCGTATCACTTCCAATGTTTTGAAAATGTATGGTGTATTCCAACTGAGTGGTGGTTAATGGAATGTCACCAGTTGCACCTACTCCTTCTGGATGGACAACAATCTCATTTGGATCGTAAGGACCAGTTATCCGTTGGCAAATTGTATCCACATCATTTGCAGGATCAAAGTCAATTCCACTAGTCGAAATGACCGATCCATAGTGCTTCAAAGTATCTCCGAGTAGGTTAGGATCTGGCGGGAGAGAGAGGCAAACGCCAATATTTTTTATTTCTAACCAGTCCATTTCGGTAACTTCAAAAGAGATTTGATTGCCATTAACTGCACTTGGTGATTGAGTGGAAGATTCAAAAGTGAGTATGTTATCAAAGTTGACCGTAACTTCTCCTGAGGTTATTTTTGGCGCATTGTTTTTTACATTAATCATATAGCAAGCCTCAAAACCTGGGTTGGCTCCATTTAGTCGCGTTAATTCCATGGATAAATCAATGACAGAAGTATCTGGTTCAAATCCAATATCATTGCTATTGCTTATGGGATCGGTTAAGGTGAGGGAAACCGAATGAATGCCATCTATTGGAATACCGTAACTATGGTATTGCGGCAATAAACCTTCGATCATGTAGGTATCGGGTTCAGAAAAAAGCAAGCTGTAATCACCCTCCTTGTTTGAAAATGAAATTCTATCCTGATCTACAGTTTGTACAAATTGGTTTTTAATTAATAGATCTGTAGCGTCTAGACCTCCATTATAGTTTCGATCCGAATATAATGATCCTCTTATTCGGAAATCCAATTTTGGCAAATAACCTAATGCTCCTTTATAATTAATTCCAGCGTCCCCGTGTCGTCCGGCAATATAAATGTTATCTTCTGGAGTTAACAGTAGAGAAGTGGAAGAAGTTATTTCGGATGTATCCAAAGGAATGGCATCCCATACGCCATTTTCTTTAATAGCAATAAATTCTTTAAAAAGAATATAAATTTGATCTTCGGAACCCAAATCTAAATCGTAAATATATCCCAGAAATGGAATTTCCGTTGGAGCGGACCATTGGTCATTACTGTAGGTTCTATAGAAATTCTCATTAAGGTCGTTATTTACAAAAGTGGTATTGTTTGTATAAGCCAGCAATATGTTCTGGTTGGAATCTACTTCAATGTAGGTAGCAGCTGCCTCTGGAAAACCAAAATTGTCTCCATCAAAGTAGGTGGTATCTGTGTCTGTCAACCGAATCACTCCTGCAGGCGTAAAACAGGGAAAATCAATACAAAGAGAGGAAGAAGTTGTAAACCATTTATGATTGTTGTTGTCTATTTCAATATCTCGAAGGCTGTTGGGATTCATGTTTAACGGAAACTGATTGAAATAATTTCTTTCCCAGCTCGTTCCATCGTACTCATACAATCCACTCCCTGTTGTCCAATAAATTTTATTGGGAGATTCGACTTTGATTTTATTTCCATTAAAATTAATAGCACTATTCGAAGGGTCGTGAATAGTCCATTGGTTGGTGTCAATTTCATATTCCACCACTCGGTCTCGAGTTGAAATCCATAGTTTATTTCCCAAACTTGCATCTATGCTTCTTGGATAAGCATTGGCCAAAGGAAGGCCAGCATCCAATAAATCAAATGCCAGCCAATTGACACCGTCATATTTAATAATTTGAGTTCCAGAAGTCATCCAAATATCTCCATTGGTGTCTAATTCTAAGCCTCCAACAAATTTGTCAAAAACGGCAGGATTGTGCCAAGTCCAATCATCGACACTTTGACTATTTAATGAAAGCGAAAAAAATACGAAGAGAAATAGGTTTATAGTTTTCATTCCTAAATATAAAAAAAACTATTGGCGGAATGCGAATTGTTACAATAGATTATGTTAACGTTTTGGGTTGTCTAAATTCAAATACTAACTATTGGGGAAGTGTTATTTATTCCAAAACCGGAATCAACCCTCTTCCTCACATGTCAACAACGAAACTATTTTGATTTAAGGCTTAGTAGGCTTTCTGGAATTGGTGGATTATACATTATTTTACACCTTAGACACGGAATTAGAAGAACATAAATTTCCATATGCATACAGGCAAGCAACCCTGAGGTTACTTGCCTGTATTACAAAATTATTTTCAAATAAAACTTAGAAAATAGCTATGCGTTAGTTGTCCATTAGTTGAGACATTACTTATCAATAATTATCTTCTCATAAGAACTATTATTTCCTTGATTTAATTTCACGAAATACATGCCAGCGTTTAGATCAGCTAGATTTAAATCAATTTGATTATTTCCTTTTACCAAAGAACCATATTGGTTATGCAACAACTTTCCTGTTACATCAAATACATTAATAGAAAGTTCTCCATTATTACTTGATGAATAATCGAGTCGAATCAAACCATCTGTTGTTGGATTTGGAGAAAACATTCCTGAATTTTGAATGCCCTCAATTTTTGCGGTTACAACTTCACTAAAATCAAATCTACCACTATAGTCAATTTGACGAAGGCGGTAATAGTAGAGTTGCCCGCTGCGTATATCTCTGTCAATATAATTATAAGACTGGAGTTCAGTAGAAGTTCCGCTGCCGTCCACAAATTTTATTGATCGGAAATTATTACCATCAGTGCTGCGTTCAATTTCAAATTTCTCATTGTTTACTTCACTTGCTGTTTGCCAGTTAAGAATTACTCCTTGGCTGTTTTGTTCTGCTTTAAAAAATATTAATTCAACAGGAAGACCATTCCCGGACATTATAGGAGCAGGACTTCCTGCACAAGAGAGAAGTCCTGCAGACCAACCTGTAGCTGGAGGGTTTACTCCTGCGTCGGTAGGATTTGTGTATATTATTTGACTAGCACCATAATCAATAATCCATTGTGTTCCCGTCCATTCAATTTGATGCCAAGAATTAGCATCTAAATAGGTGTTTTTGCCATTTTGTGTACCATTTAAAGTGTAGGTCCCATCTACTGGTGAAACTCCTCCCCCAATAGGATCACATCCTGTACCCGCTATTGTTATTGTTTGAGCATAAGCGCCGCCCAATATCAAAAAACTAAAAATTGATAGTAATAAAATTTTTTTCATGTTATGGTTTTTTGTTTAAAATAATAAATCAATAAATTTTTTGGATTTTAAATTAATGGCGCTCGCGATTTAATAATTCGGACGACAAGCTGTTAGCAACTAATACTATGGCGTATTGAAGTACATTCTTAATCCAAAAATAAAGAGGTGTGTATTTGTTTGAAGTATTATAAAGATGAATCGGTTACAAGAAAAGGTATCACGTTTGTGTTCCGAAATATCCAGTATATGTTTAAAATTAATGAAATTTTCGTGAAATTTTATAAATAATGGGGAATAAATTGGTTGTGATTGGCAAATTTTTGGTCACGATGGGCAAATGACATTTGGGTTGATGTTGGACAATGGGAAGATTTACAGATTGATAGGTGGAAGGGCTGTCCGGGTCAGGAATTTAATTCATTTTCGATATTCGCCTGGGAGTGGCTGTTTATACTTGTTAAATATGCTAATCTACTTACTCCAACCAAGGAATCAACCCTCGCACTCCCATATCAACGACAACATCTCCTTCTGTGGGTTCAAAAGCCCCATTGGCATTATTGTCCATCCACTCAAAGCTGTTGTTAATGGAAAGGGAGCAAACAATAACAATATCTGAGGATTCGGTTCCTGTAATTTCAAGTGGATTTTCAAACTGTCCAGTGACCAAACAAGAGCCGATTGGAATGGGAGAAAAATTGTGGATGGGATTTGGAACAGTGGTGGCTCCTGCCGGGGCTTGCCCTTCTACGATAGGTACATTTGGCAAGTCTGTTTCAAAGGCCCAATATCCTTGGAGCTTATTTTCATCTACCGTAACCTCTTCATTTTTGATAGTGTAAGAATCGATGTAAGTATTTGCTCCAACAAAAGAGGCAATTGTTCCGTTAAGCTCTAAATTTTGATGTTTGAATTTTATCGTGTAGTTCTGATAAGAAAGTGAAATTCGTACAAATTCATAAGTTCCTGGTGAAATCGAATTCAAATCAGTTGAATAAAATTCTTCTCCATCCGCGGCATAAAGTGCTTGATCAAAATCTATTGCTTCGGCTCCTCCTTTATCGGTTACTGGACTTTTATAAACTTGCGTTCCATTGTAAGCGGGAATATCATTTTTTTTCGACAACTCGATGTAATGTGCACCCATGAGATTGAAGGTGGGCGTTTGAGCAGCATGTGTTGAAGGGATAGCCTGAGGAATTCCAAAATTCCCGAGCCGTTCTTGATTCGGGTCGAATTTGAATTTGAATATTAGTTTTGGATTTTCCTCGAGTAAGGGCTCACGAGTATCATCATCACAAGAAAGGAGGAAGCAGGCGAGAAGAAAAGTTAGGAATAGAATAGGGTAGAATGATTTCATATATATCTAATATAACGTAACCGAGATTTATTGTGCGCCTGAATGTGGGTAATTCCGGCTTCATTTTTTATATCAAATATTTGAACCATAGTGACAATGGTCTTCACGTATTAATCTTACAAACGCAATCTCGATCAATTTCATTGTTCGTTCAAATTTATTTTGTAAAACAGATCAATGGACAATTATCAACTTTAAATCAATCCGAGCAGATCTTGCGAAGGGTAGGGTGCGATTACCGGAGAATGCTGATGCTGCAGCAATTAAAAAGTATATCGATCAATTTGATTATCAGTTTATTTTGCCGGTCAATGAATGGATTACTCCAAATGTGGAAATGGATAGAATGTAATAATGATTCTTGCTATTATTTATGATTGTTATGCGTCCTGATTTTAATTCGGTGGGATGAAAGCTGTTGAATTAATTTTATCATAAGTCAAGATTAGGCAAAGAATTGCATCCGATTGTCAAAGCCATTATTTTGGTTGCTCAATGTGATTTTGTCAATCGGAGGCATCATTTCACTAATCCCACTTAATAATTCTTCCGTATGTTTTTCAAAGATAATTATAGTTGAAAAGTCTAATTTCCAGAATATGTATTCTCCTCAACAATTGTTCTAAATTCAGGAAATAGCGTTTCTACACCGTCAACAATCACTAAAGACGATAGTTTTAAATCCAACAATAAGGTTACGCGAATATCGTCAAAAGAATTTATGTAAATGTTTGCATTTTGACCTAAACACGAATTTGACATTGAAATGTGCACATTTCTGGATATGCCATTTTGTACTATCCTAGCTTCACAACTCATGATTAATTCAATATTTGTAATCTTAGTGGGTTCCATTAAAGTTTGCCCAAAGGGAACCTTCCACCCATGCGTTTCATTTAATTTGGAACTGAAATTATCCATCACAATTCTTCGAGTTTGAATACTATTACCTTGCCCAAAGCCGTCAATGGTACGAGTAACGCGAAGCTGTGTATAGCCAAAATCTATGGAAGATATATTTGTCGAAGGTTCTATTGCTAAGTCAAAATGAACAACTGCATCTTCAATCTCCTCCCTATCGCTGCAAGATGTAAAGTATATCAGTGTGCAAATCGCCAATAGAAAACTAAGCTTTTTCATAATTTATTTTTTAAATAGTTTTAAATATATACTGTCGTAATTACCATCGTTAGTAGCAACTTAAAAGTTGTTAAGGGCAGTATTTAATTTCCTTTTAAATTATAATTTAATGAAAGAATTATTTGTTCTTTGGTTGAATACAAATTAAATGTTTCACCGTTATCTTGAATTGGGTTGAAAATATCATTTCCTCCAAAAATGGAACGAAACTTTAAATCTAGGGAAAAACGACGCCATTCATATCCTAACCCTAAGTCCCAAAACATATTCATTCGTTTATAAAATTCAGGAATGTTATTGAAAGTAGTTGCGAAGTCCGGTAGTAAATCATTTGTAATACTTGGATTTCTCTTAACATTGTTAACTTCAATTCCAATCCCTGCAATGGCTTTAATATTTTTGGAAATTCTATAATGAATGTCTAACGGAATTTCAAAACGATTTATCCTAAAATTTCCGCTTTCATAAAAATTAGTTGCCGAGCTTGCAGACCGTAAATCATAGGTTATCGATTGCCGCTGATACCATACCTCAGTTTGGAAATTAATAGAAGGATTAGGTGAATAGCTCAGCCAAAGACCAAGCTTCAAAGGGGAAGGAAATTCATAAATGCTCAAATTTGATTGACTTAGAGAATGTATCACTGTATATCTATCGAATCCAGTAGATAAGCCCACTCCATACTTGAAACCAACATCGGCATATTGTCTAGCTGCAGATTCTATTGTTGAAAAAGCCTTTATAACGGGTTCGTGGTATTTTTGGAAGCGGTAGCCAAATGAGATTAAAAAATTCCATTCTTGGCCATTCCCTAAGAAGAGATTCCCTTGGTAATTAAACCCACGTTGTATTCTATTTATAAATCTTTGGTATTTAAAATCTAGCATCCATGGTCCTCGATCATAGCCTAATCCAGTTTCCCAAAAAGCTAGAATTGGGTTGTAATTATCTTTGCCTAAGTTATAGATTTCTTGCCCGTCTACCGGTGGTTCATATGTATTGGAAAATTTATTGTATAAACTTCTAAAGGCTACACCTCCACCAAGGCCAATTCTTAGTTTATTTTTCAAATTAACTTGCAGGCGTATTGGTAAACTAATTTGATTCAACTTTTGCTTTATCGTTTCTATATTCCATTGATTAAGATTAATTGGATTGTCATAATAAGCGTATTGCAGAATATATGGTTCTTCAGAAAATGAAATGCCAGTTTCTAATGACAAATCATGACGAAGACGATAGCCAACATTGGTTTCGATAAAATAGCCTTTGCTTCCATTTCGGTTGGTAAATGTATTTCGATCAAGTGAAATCCTTGCATTTCTTGTTGTTTTAAAACTTACACCTAATTTAAAATTGAAATACCAAGGGTAAGGTCTTTCGATTTTCATCTTGCGTACATTCTGTATCTCACCAATTAGATTTCGATTTTCTTTTTTCTGATTAACTGTTTCGAAGGCAAGACGAACTAATAGCCCCAATTCTTTGGACTTTTCATATCGTTTGATATCCGATAAACTATTTTGATTGGTTGATTTTGTTATATGTGTTCCTTCCTTTTCATTAACAAGAGTTTCGTATTTAATTTGAATACCTTGAAGCGAATTATAACTGTTACGCTGATCACCATTTTCGTTTTCTCGATAATTTGAAAAAATTGGATCATCTAAATTATTCTTAGTTGTTGAAAGTATTATCGATGGTTCAAGTTTATTGATGCTTAGGTCACTTGAGGTAGCTGAAGTATTATTTTTTTGATTGTTGCTAAATGAATGGTTGAAAAGTTGATGCTTCTGATTTGCTATAAAGTGCGTTTCTTCGTTTTTTTGTTTCGAATCGAATGATGATTCTAAGGAATTTGTTTGAGAAGATTTATTTTCTTCCTCCACTAATGGTATTGTTGTTTTACTCAATCCATTTAAATTTCCTGCTGGAAAATCAGTGTTGGTTTCATCTTTCAGCTTGCTAGCGGCTTCTCCTGTATTAGTTGATATAGTCGGGACAATTGTTTGATTGTTTTTTTCAATTGAAATGAATGCCCAAGTGGCTAGACAGATTATTCCAAACATGGAAAATAGCCATAACCAATATTTTTTTATTTGATCTTTTTTATTTTTTGCGGAGCCTGAATGATTTGGGTTTTTTAACTTTCCCGCTTCATCTAGTTTTTTATTCATCATATCCCAGGCGGCCGAATCAAAATCAAACTCATGCTGCAGGAGCATTTGTCTCATTTTATCTTCGGAAGAATTGTTATGTAGGCCCATTTTATTTAATTGTATTATTGATTATCAATGATTGCAAAATTTTTCTTGCTTTCGATAAATGCCATTTGGAAGTATTAATAGGTATTTCTAATTGTTCGGCAATTTCCGCATGTTTATACCCTTCAATAGCATACATATTAAAAACTATTTTAGTCGACGTTGGTAGTTGTTTTATTAGTGCATAAATTTCCTCGACAGCCATGTTGTCAATGGCATTATTTTGCACCGCCTGCTCTTTTTCGTAGTTAAAGTCAAAAATATTTTTATAGCTGATATTTCGTCGTATATGATCAATAGCAGTTCTATACACTATTCGAGCTATCCAGCCAGCTAAATTTGTGATTTTTTCATGATCCTTTAGGGATTCGAATACTTTCATGAACGCCGAATTCAATACTTCAATCGCCTCTTCCCGACTATTGGTATAACGCAAGGGAATTCCAAGCATTTTTCCATAATATTTTTGATATAAATATTTTTGTGCCAAACGATTCTCTTGGACACATTCATTCATCAAAAGCTCATCCGAACTGTTAGCGCTCAAACTCATTTCTGATTTAGATTTGTAGAAAGAATCAAAATTTGATTGTATGGATATTTCATTTTTTATCAAAATAATGAATAATTCAATTCAATAGAAAAATTATCAACTGCTAAATCTATTGGATAGACTCGAGCATTGATAGCTATGTCATCAAATATACGAGTTGCTCGAAGCGTATATTTTCCACTAATCCCGATTCGTCCAAAACCATAACTTAAGCCAATCTCAGTATTTGTTAACCATTTTTTCTGCATTAGTTGTAATTCATCAAATACTAATTTTTCTTTTGCTGATAATGTTAACACTGGATGATCGCTTCGCTTATTTTTGAGATTAAGAATACCCCCGCCTCCAATGGTAAACGAGAGTTGATGTCCAAGATCCAATCGCAACAAAATTGGTAAGTAAATATTGCTCGATTTAAAAGTTGTTTCCTGACTATATGACGAATTCGGTCCGTAATAATTCGCCGATATGCTTTCTTGATAGATTATTGGAGCTGCTTCTAAGGCTATCCATTTC
>CALGJW010000268.1 GCA_937930025.1 uncultured Saprospiraceae bacterium
CACTTCTTCAGGATTAGAATTAGATAGGATTTCTGGACATAGGCAAGGTTGTAATACCGCATGTCCCGGCGATGAATTTTTTCCGCTGTTTCCAAACTTGAGAAATGCGGTCAATGATTACATCGATAATTCTTGTGATGAATTTGAAGCACCCACAAATCTTTCCGCAACACTTATTGATGAAATGACAGTGGAACTGGAATGGCAAGATAATTCACAAAACGAAACAGATTTTATTATTGAGCGGTCCAAATGGAACAATTCTAATTTTGAAGAATTAGCAACTGTTTCTGACAACATAACGAATTACATTGATCAAACAGTTCTTCCAAATGCTGCCTATTTTTATCGAGTAAAAGCTACTAATGATTTTGAAAGTACTGACTATTCGAATCAAGTGGGAATAGCAACAGTATTGTCGGTGATCAATGAACAAGAAAATCAAGCAATAAAAATATTTCCTAATCCTGCTCGTGAAACGATCAATCTGAGTAACCAAACAAATAAAATTAAATCTGTTCAACTTATTAGTAGCTTTGGAGTTATTCTTAAAAACTTTAAGAATATCAATAGCCTAAATGCTCAATTGAATATAGCAGAGTTTTCACCCGGAAGTTATTTTATATTGATTAATTCAGCTTCGGTGAACTCAATTTATTCTGTAGAAATAATTAACTAGAAAAATTTACCATTGCATATAATAACGTTAAAGAAGGGAAGAGAAGCTTCCATTGAACGCAAGCATCCATGGGTGTTTTCAGGCGCAATCAAAAAAATTGATGGTAAACCAGAGGATGGTGATGTTGTCGAAGTTCAAAACTTTAAAGCAGAAACGCTTGGGGTGGGACATTACCAAAATGGTAGCATCATGGTTCGGCTTTGTCAATTTAGCCAGGGCGAATTGGACCAAGAATTTTGGAATAACAAAATTTCAAACGCCTACGATTATAGAAAGACCTGGGTGTTTCCGTTCAACGGCCAAACTAATTGCTATCGATTAGTCCATGGAGAAGGCGATGGCTTACCAGGCTTAGTAATTGACATTTATGGAAAGACGGCCGTGGTACAATGTCATTCTATAGGTATGCATATACAAAGAGATTTAATTGCCAAAGCCTTAAAGCACTCAATTGCTTCATTGGAAAATATTTTTTGTAAAAGTCAATCAAGTCTTCCTAATGCATACTCTTTAGATCATGATGATGAGTTTCTCTTAGGCGATGCGACTTACGAAATTGTGGAAGAATATGGGCATCAGTTTTTTGTGGATTGGCAATTAGGACAAAAAACCGGTTTTTTTCTAGATCAAAGAGAGAATCGAAAGTTACTTGCAAAGTTTGCTCCTGGGAAATCTGTACTCAACACCTTCTGCTATTCAGGGGGCTTTTCGGTTTATGCCCTTAAGGCAGGAGCTACAAAAGTATTGTCCGTAGATATCTCTGAAAAGGCAATTGATTGGACGGATAAAAATGTGGGACTACTAGATTCTTATCCAGGAGAACATAAATCGTCAGTTGAAAATGTAATGGAATTTTTCAAAACGCACGAAGACTCGTATGATATCGTAATTGTAGATCCACCTGCATTTGCAAAAAATATAAAAAAGAAACACCAAGCCGTACAAGGCTATAAGCGACTAAATGCTATGGCATTTAAAAAGGTAAATACGGGTGGCTTGCTTTTCACTTACTCTTGCTCTCAAGTTATTGATGACAAATTGTTTTACAATACAATTGTCGCTGCTGCACATGAGGCGGGAAGAAATGTTCGGCTTGTAGAAAGAATGACCCAGCCAGCAGATCACCCTGTGAATCTTTATCATCCGGAAGGAAGTTATTTAAAAGGATTAGTATTACAAGTGGAATAGTTTGGTTCGTAGAAATCAAGCTTGATTTTTATTCAACTCTTTTTGCATTTCATCGCTAGAATATCTTAGTAACCAATAGGCGTAAAACAAACCTAAACATAAAACTAAGATTGCAACTCCTGTTAGATGATCGGAATAAGTTTGAAGAACTAACCAATCGTACATTCCATGTAACAGGCTTGCAAAAAGTAAACCTCTAAAAATAAACTTCCATCGAATCTCTTTTTCTTTAAAAGCAACACCAACAAAGTAACCAGAGATAATTCCAAAAACAGCATGCGCAGGAACGGCAGTAAACATTCGCACAGACATGGTTGATATGGAATGAGATATAGCGTATAATATATTTTCAAAAAGGGCAAAACCCATAGCAACTGACATAGCAAAAACAATCCCAGACCTAATAGTTATTTTTTGCTTTGAAAAGTAAATCAATGCAACCAAGAAAGCCAATTTAAAAAACTCCTCCCCCAAACCAACGATTAAAAAAGCATTGGCAAAAAGGGACCATCCACGATTTAAATTTTCTTGATCAAAAAACATTTCAAGACGTTCAAATTGAAATGCCGGAAGGGTAGAAATAATTCCGGCCAATAAGGCAAGGGCAAACCACTTGAATGGAACCGGGCCATACTTTTTTAAAGTGAAAAATAAAATGATCACACAAGGAATAATCGCGAGTAAATAATTAACGATGATCATTTGAGTCTAAACCGCAAAGTTTTCTAGGAAAGAATTGATAATATTATTAATGGATTTCGGATCCTCAAACGGACTCATGTGACCTAGCTTGGGTAATAATTCTGCTTGGGTGATATTGGCCATTGACATTTGTTCCATGAATTTGTTTGTATCTAAAAGCTCATCTTTTTTACCAACGACAGCTAAAAAAGGAATACTGATATTTTTTAAAACTTCAGACCTGTCGGGCCTATTTTTCATGGCAGTTAGTCCGCTGCTGATTCCACGTGCTGGACATTTTGCCGCATCAAAAACGAGCCGCTCCATTAAAAAACGATGGCTATTGCGAAAGGATTTAGGGAATAGCTTGGGAAGAAGTTGTTTTACGAAAAGCGTACTTCCGAATTTATTAATAAACTCAACCGCCTTTTGTCGGTTTTCTTTTCCAGTCGTACTGTCTGCAAAAGGATGAGAATTAATCAAACCAAGCCCCAAAAGTTTCTCCTCGTATTTTTCCGCATATGCTAAAGTTACATACCCTCCCATCGAATGACCAAATAAATAAAAAGGTACAGAAATTATTTTATCTAAAAGACCATTCACAGCATCCGCCATTTGGTCAATGGAGAAATCTTGTTCAATGGGACTTTTTCCAAATCCCGGAAGGTCAATACAAATGACTTGATACCCATCAAACCCTTTTTCAATTACCCCATCCCACATGGAAGCGTCTTCGCAGAAACCATGTAAGAACACAATAGGCGTTCCTTTACCAATGATAGAATAAGAAAGTTCAGTTGGGTTAGACAAGGATTAATTTTTGAAATGAATTATCATAATATTCCACCAAGTTAGCCCAATCATAGCGCGAGACAAAATTTACAAGCGCATCATTTTTATAACCAGGCTTAAAGCCATCAATTAGAGCGGCCAATTTTTCTTTAAAATCTTTTTCATCAGTAAAAAAATGCTGCGCTTTAAATTCATCAGGTATGTGTTCTGGGTAAGCTAGTCTATTCGGCAACAAAGGAAAAGCACCAGCATAAATAGCCTCCACAACAGAACCACCAAAAAAATCTTGGTTTGAAGTAACGGGTAAAATATCTATCGAACTAAGTAACCGATTATATTCTTCCGAAGATTTCAGA
Organism: uncultured Saprospiraceae bacterium; assembly: GCA_937930025.1. GTDB lineage: Bacteria > Bacteroidota > Bacteroidia > Chitinophagales > Saprospiraceae > JABDJM01. The sequence continues at coordinate 3,697 of CALGJW010000268.1, forward strand.
AAACCAAAATGCAGAATGTGCGGGGCCAATTTTTCTTGTGCCCTTTTAAATATGTCTGGGCTGTTTCGATATTGTTCGCCAACCACCGAAAGCTTAAATTTCTTGCCCATCTTAGAAAGAGAGATTAAGGTTTCAAAAAACAATTCAGGGTTTTTATCATACTCCCATCTGTGGTTCCATAATAAATGCGGAACAAGGTTTTTATTTTCGCACGGAAAAGTATCCATGGCTTTTAGATTCATTCCTAAGTGAAGGACCTTACTCTTGTTTACTATTTTGGTTATGTTTTCAACTCCTTGTTCGTCCGGAAAGAGCATCAGAAAATCTTTTAAAGCTGAACAAAAAGAAGTTTTATGATAATTAGAATTAAAAAAAACAGCATCTGCGACTAAGGCCGAAGTGTAATTAATAAAGCTATAATGGTTATCTCTTTGTTTAATGGGATCTGAATCGCTGGGACTCCAAAGATATGTCAGCTGGTTTTCGTGAAAATAAATTGCTGTAGGAATATTAGCCGAGCGAGCATTAGTTAATCCAAGAAAGACTGCAAAATCCAGCATGTCCGTGGCCAAAATCAAATCAGGTTGATATTCTAAGCTATTGAATTGATCGGCTAGAGCCACGGCGCCTCCATGCATTCGCCATTTCCAGTGGCGGCCAGGAAGTGAAAGAATTTCTACCTGATGGCTGCTATGTTTTTGAAAGCCATCCGCCCAACGTTGATGACTTCCAGCATAAAAAGGTTCCAGCAGACAAATTTTCACAACGGTACTATTGAATTTTGCTTTTATCTTAGCCGATATGGCGACTCCCAAACAAATGGCGTGGGCTAAAATTAAAAAGAATAAACCAGCTCTGGCTGGCTTAGTATTTCTGTGCGCCTGTATAGTTGTGGCTATACTCGGTTATACAATCACTCCGGATCAATCCCCAGATGCTAATGAACAAATGATAGATGTTCAACTTCGATCACCTGGTTTTTCTTGTAAAATTATTCCAGTCAAAAAGAATAGACACATCTCTAAAGTAAGTTGGTTGAAAAAGATGATGAACGGCCAGACGGCTAGTTTTTTACCAATTCCTGTTGTTGAATACGAGATAAAAGAAGATTCCATTGTTTTTAAACGACCAGAATCATTGGAATTCGAAAGCCTACATTTAGCAGATGTACACTATTCTTTGGACTACAGTGGGAAAGCCATCACAAAAAATGAAGAAAATTTTACTGTAAAAACCAATGGAAAAGCCCTTGTTCAGCAAACAACTCAAGGCGAATTAGCCAAAGCAGTTGAAGCAAGTATCTATCATCGAACTTTTTATCTAGGTACAGATGTGTTTGGCAGAGACTTATTAAGTCGATTATTAATTGGATTAAGAATTTCCTTATTTGTTGGCCTTATAGCAGTGATTATTTCCATAACCATTGGGGTATTAATCGGGTCTTTTGCAGGTTACTTTGGCGGAAAAATTGACGACTTACTGATGTTGTTAATTAACACCGTTTGGAGTATTCCTACATTGTTGCTTGTTTTTGCCATTGTATTAACGTTAGGAAAAGGAGTCTCTAATATTTTTATTGCAGTGGGATTAACCATGTGGGTAGAAGTAGCAAGAATTGTTCGGGGCCAAGTGATGGGTTTTAGAAACCAATCTTTTGTGGAAGCTGCAGAAACCATGGGCTACTCTAACCTTAGAATAATTCTAAAACATATTCTACCAAACATAATTGGACCACTCCTAGTGATAGCCGCTGCCAACTTTGCAACTGCCATCCTTATTGAAGCTGGTTTAAGCTATTTGGGTTTTGGAATAGAGCCGCCCCAACCGAGCTGGGGTACCATGCTTAACGAAAACTATGGTTATGCTTTATCTGGAAAGCCACTAATCGCATTAGTACCAGCGCTAGCAATTTTGTTATTGGTGCTATCTTTTAATTTAGTCGGAAACGGATTGAGAGATGCTTTTTCGGAAAAATAAAAAGCCAGTGCATTGCACCGGCTTTTTATCTAATATTCTAAATATTAAAAACGGTTATAAATACCTTTTAATTGACCATTTGTTTCTGCGTCTTTTATCTCTGAAAAGTAACCAGCCAGTTTTTTTGATAAATCCTCTTTCCCGTTTGCTTTCAAGTTGTCTTTTAATTCTACAATTAGTCTAGCAGCAGAAAATCTTTTCCATTGTCCCATATTTTGGTCCATAGCAATGACTTTCATTTTATCCGCAAGGGAATTGATTTTTGCATCTTCTTTAACTTTTAAAGCAAGTGCAGTATATGGTTCGAAAAAAGGAAAGACATCAAAGCCGGTGATACTTGGAAGTTTATTTTCAAAATAACTAAGATTTTTTTCATCACCTAATTCTCCATAAGCTCCAGCGATACCTAGAATTACAGAAAGATTGTCAGAGTCCTTCAAATTAGAAGTATACTGTTCTAGTTTTTCAGGTGCATGTTTCGCTAGAATTTTTAATCCACCTGCAACATCTTGAAAGGTCTTTTCTTGCTTAATTGATTTCTCAGCAACGCCAATAAAAGAATTATCTGGCGCGTCTATTAATTTTTCTAACGCTGCAGAACGAACTCGGACATCTGAATCTGTTGAAGCAATTCTTCCGATTTGTTGCCACATTCCTGCATCAATAGCTGATGGGTCCATTTCGCGAATCGCCTTACGTCGAAAACTCCAAAAAGAATCATCCAAAGCTGTTTTGAATATTGAAGAACCTTTCTCTTTGTTTTCTGCAAAAAAGCTCAAAGCTTCATATTTATCTCTATAGTTTTTAGCATTGAAATATTGGAACTCATATGCTGTAGCTGATTTGTTTTCTTGTTTTTCCCACAAGGTTCCTTTTTCTGCATCGACGTTTACTAATATAGGTTCGCCAGGAACAGTAAAGGTGAAACTTTGCTTTCTTTCATTTATGATTATTTCTTTTCGAATAGGCATTCTTTTTCCTACATAAATATCAACAGCCACAGGCAAAACGAAAACAGGCGCATTTTTTTCTGGATCCTGAATTTGTTCCACATTGATTGTCAAATCTCCAGAATAAGAATTGAACGCATGATCAATTTTCACCACAGGATGCCCAGCAGATAAATACCATTGATTAAAAAACCAACTTAAGTCTCGACCGGTAACATCTTCAAATGCTAACCTTAAATCATGCACCTCAACAGAGGTAAATTTATTGCGCTCTAAATATAATTTTAGTGAAGCGAAAAATGCATCATCGCCAACCACTCCCCTTAACATATGCAATACAGCTCCACCTTTATTATAACTATGCGCATCAAACATGGACTCTTTGTTGTCATAACCATAATGTATTAATGGATGCATCCCCCCCATTCTTGTTGATTCCAAATAACCGTTTTGATCTCCTCGAAGGGCATTGTCTGCTTCTTCTTTTCCATATTTGTGTTCCAGCCACAAGTACTCAGAATAATTTGCAAACCCTTCGTTCATTGTCAGGTTCGCCCAACTTTCACAGGTCACGTAATCTCCAAACCAATGATGAAACATTTCGTGTGCGATGATTCTATCGTTTGTGTTTCCGATTAATTCTTTGGTTGTCTTTTGTACAAATTCACCATAGATCACCGCACTAGTATTTTCCATGGCTCCTGATACATAATCCCGGACAACTACTTGAGAAAATTTTGGCCAAGGATAAGGAACTCCTAATTTATCGGAAAAGAATTGAAGCATTTCTGGTGTATGAGCAAAAATAGCCTTTGCGTCCTTTTCAAACTTTGGTTCAACATAGTAGTTCACAGGTTTACCGTTCCAGGTATCTTTAACAACCGCATATTCTCCAATGGCCAACATAAATAAATATGGCGCATGAGGCAGATCCATTTTCCAATAGTCCGTTCTGGTTCCATCAGCATTGGTGTTGCTGCTAATCAATAAACCATTCGAAAGCGTTTTATATTTATTATCAACAGTGAGGTACATTTCTTGTGTACAGCGCTCATTAGGTTTGTCAATTGTTGGAAACCATCGAGAGTTATACTCGGTTTCCCCTTGAGTCCAAATTTGCATGGGCTTGTTAGGATCTGAACCATCGGCATTAATAAAAAATAAACCTTGTTCAGAAGTGATTGCAGCGGAACCTCCAGAAGGCAATTTTGCAGGATGGGCAACGTAATCTATTGTTACTTCATATTCCTCATTTGCGGAAAAGGTTTTTGTTAAATCTATATTGAGAATATTATCTTCATAAGTGTAGTTCAGGTTTTTTGCCTTTCCTGACAAACGAACCGAACGAATATCAAACCCTTGTGCATCCAATGTCAAAGTGTTGGTTGGATAAAACCAAGGCTTCAAAACCAAAGTCGCTGTTCCTATAACAGCTTGTTGCGTCCAATCAAAACTTAACTCAAGTTTGGTATGCAAAAGATCATTGGTTTGAGTAGCGGAAGGATTGTATGTCGGTAGTTTATAGTCATCGGCCGTTTTTAGCTTTACCGGTTTTTGAGTGGTTATTTCCATCGTATCGAGAAAAGTAATCTCCTCGGTTTTTGCCAACTTCTTGGCTGGATCACAACTTAAGATGAGGCCCATAAAAGCAAAAAGCAAAATTAAATTTTTCATATGCTATGTGATTATATTTTTATTTCTTTAGTTATACCGCAACACTGAAGTCCCTCAATGCATCATTTAGAGATACTTTTTTATCCGTAGTTTCTTTTCGCTGTCCAATTATTAGTGCGCAAGCAACTTGATAATCCCCCGCGGGAAATTTCTTAGTATAAGTTCCCGGAATTACCACTGAACGCGGTGGAACTTCTCCGCGATAAGTTTTTGGTTCTGCTCCTGTCACGTCAATGATATGTGTACTTTTAGTTAGCACAACATTAGCACCAAGTACTGCTTCCTTTCCAACGCGTACCCCTTCAACAACAATACATCTTGACCCAATAAAGCAGTTGTCTTCAATTATTGTAGGTGTTGCTTGCAAAGGCTCCAGCACTCCTCCGATACCCACTCCACCTGATAGATGCACATTTCTTCCAATTTGTGCACAACTACCAACGGTTGCCCAAGTGTCTACCATTGTTCCAGAACCAACCCAGGCGCCGATATTGACGTAAGAAGGCATCATGATAACTCCTTTTTCTAGAAAAGAACCATGCCTAGCAATTGCATGTGGAACAACCCGAACTCCCTTTTGAGCATAATTTTTCTTCAAAGGAATTTTATCGTGAAATTCGAAAGGGCCAACTTCTATAGTTTCCATCTTAGCGATAGGAAAGTAAAGCACCACTCCTTTTTTCACCCAATCGTTCACTTTCCAACCGCCCTCTCCATCTGGCTCTGCTACCCGAACAGCTCCTTGGTCTAATAAATCTATTAGACTGTGAATAGCTTTCTGGGTATCAGTTTCTTTTAACAAGTCTCGGTTATCCCAAGCTGCCGTAATTCTGTTTTTTATCTCTTCCATAAATTCTTTCTAATTGAGTAACAAAAGTAATAAAAGCCACTTATCTCGCCCTCTTTTAATCATCGGTTACTTTTTTACGGAATTGTCATTAATAGATAGAAACTAAACCCTACAAAGGTTTTAGCCGTAAAACAGCTATATTCCTTAGTAATTTCACTCACCCAAAAACGTCCTTATCATGGTAACCTATACCCTTGGAGGCAGAGATGGTCATCAAATTTCCCTAAAAGAAGCACCAGATTTAGTAGTAATCCGATTTAAGGATGAGGAGTGTCATAGTTTAGAAGATGCGAAACTGGGTAGTCAAACTAAATCTATCACTCAAAATTTAGTATTGATTTCTTCTTTTCCCGAAGCGAATGTGGTTGTCTATAAATGTATGAGTGCTGGAGGTAAAACAGCAAAGACGATAAGAAATAATGTTCGAAAGGCCCTAAAGAAGGAAAAAGATGCCGTTCGTTTTGCGGGTAGAACATTGATTGATGATCATGGAGTGCTTCACCTTTACACAGAAAATCTCTTTGTGAAATTTCATAACGCTGTTTCCAAAACGGATTGCAAAAAGATTTTGAAGCAGTTAAAATTGAAAGTGAAAAAGGAAGTGAAATATGCGAAAAACGGATATTTCGTTGAAGCGGAAGAAGGCTCAGGAATGAAAGTCTTTAAGATCGCTGAAAAGTTGTTGAAAAATAAAAAAGTGGAAGACTGTCATCCAGAGTTAGTGAAGCAACGAAAAATGAAAACCATTTGGCCCAGGCAGTGGCATTTAAAGAAAACAAAAATCAATAAAAAAACGATCGATGCTCATGTTGACGTCAAAGAAGCTTGGAAAACAACTAAAGGAAAAAAAATAGTTGTTGCTGTAATTGACGACGGAGTGGATATAAATCATCCTGAGTTTAAGGGTAAAGGAAAAATAGTGGCACCAAAGGATATGATGAAGGATTCCTCAGACCCCAGCCCAAAGTTTGATGACGATAACCATGGCACACCTTGCGCAGGTGTGGCCTGCGGAAATGGTAATACTGGAGCTTCGGGTGTTGCACCGGAAGCCAAACTAATGCCTATTAGACTACGAGCTGGTTTGGGATCTATGATGGAGGCGGAAGCATTTGCATGGGCCGCGGATAATGGGGCAGATGTAATCTCCTGTAGTTGGGGGCCTGCAGATGGCGCGTGGTGGGATCCAGATGATCCAAGACACACATATTTTGTTCCGATTCCCGATGCCACTAGATATGCCATTGAGTATGCAATCAATGAAGGAAGGGGAGGAAAAGGTTGTGTGATAGTATGGGCTGCAGGAAACGGAAGAGAAAATGTAGAATTCGATGGTTACGCCAGCAACCAAAATGTAATTGCAGTTGCTGCATCAAACGATACCGACCGGCGATCTGTATATAGTGATTTTGGAAAAAATATTTGGTGTTGTTTCCCAAGCGGAGATTTTGGGTACTCCTTGCTGAATCACCCAGAACCAATAACTGCTGGAATCTGGACAACCGACCGAATGGGCGAAATGGGGTATAACCCTGGCTCTTCATTTACGCGCTGGGGAATTGGAGACAAAGATGGCGCATTCACAGCATCTTTTGGCGGAACTTCATCGTCCACTCCTGGCGTAGCTGGAATTATAGCACTGATGCTTGCTGTAAATCCAAAGCTTAAATACTGGCAAGTAAAGGAGATTATAAAAAGTAGCTGCATTCAAATTGATCAATCTCGAGGAAATTATGACGAACAAGGACACAGCATTTTTTATGGGTTCGGAAAATTAAGCGCAAGCCAAGCCGTTCTGAACGCTAAAAAGGCTGCTCAACCGGTCTCAGAACTTTCGGTGGATGGATTTGCAGAATGGTCAAAGACAGGAAAAATATTATTTCAAGATAAAGATGAAATCTCCGGAGGAAGAAAGAGAGATAAATTTATTGGTCTTTCGATTAAGGTAACACCTTTTCATCCAGAACTAACTATAAAGTACTGCTTGGTCTTTAATACAATTGGAAAAACAAGGTGGGCTAGCAATGGTGATTTTATTTCCGCCAATGATCGACGAAGAAAATGTATTGGATTGGCTATTGATTTAGAAGGGGATGTAGCCAAAAAATACACCGTCCTTTATAAAGTAAAATTTAAAGGAAAGAAAACCTGGTTTGAAAGCAAGGACGGAAACTTTATTGGAATGAAATCAGGAAAAGGACCTGCAGTAGAAAAAATATTGATTGACCTCAAGATTAAATAGAAAAACTATTGTCTTATGAAAAAACCAAAAAACCCTACAACCAAAATGTACTCCCTTCACTTTGGGGTAAATTATGTGGACACGGACCATTATGGAAATTCACTTTCAGACCTACCTTGCTGCGCTCGAGACGCAAGCTACATGATGAGTTTAATGCAAAAATTAGGTTTCGATGATTCTAAAATTTTCACAAACGAAAAGGCGACGACAAAAAACTTTGGAACAAAAGTTAGATCTGCAGCTAGAAAATTAAAGAAAGATGACCTTTTAGTCATTACCTATTCAGGACACGGCGGGAGAATAATAGATATAAACAAAGATGAGAAACCCGGTACTGACGATAGCACTTGGTGTTTTTATGATCGTCAATTGATAGATGATGAACTAAGACACTTTTGGGGAAAATTTAGAAAAGGGGTAAACATTTTAGTAGTGCTAGACGCTTGTCATAGTGGGACAGCATTTAAAGCGCTGGTTCCGGGAAACAGAGGCAAATCCTTCGCTGCGCTAGAAGACAATTTGGATGTTTTCAGACCTATGGTAAAAACTATGGGTGCAGATAAATCCTTTCAGGTATTTAAAAACAATGGTAAAATCTATAAGCCAATTTCTAAGCAACCAATTTTTCCCTTATCAAAAATAAAGGCTTCTGTACAACTAATGGCTGCATGTCAAGATGAAGAACAAGCCTTAGCGGGTTCGGTTGTTAGTGTATTTACAGATTTAATATTAAGGAATATATCGAATACAAAAAAAATAAAAACATATAAGCAACTCTTCGATAAAGTAAAAAGGGATTCGCAAAAAAGTATTCATGTTTCTCCAAATTGGATAAGCCTAGGGCCTAAGACAAAATATTTTTTACAGCAACGCCCATTCATTAAAAAGGGAAAACGTTATCCAAAGGATTTTAAAAACATTCATGAAGGTCTAATTTTTGGAGAAGAATTTTCGGAATCAAAAGGCGTGCAATTGGATGGGTTAATTGTGGAGACCTCAACAGAGTCCCAAAGGAAAGTAATGCTTGCTTCAAATGAACAACCGCTTTCTAAAACAGCGAAAAATAAATCAACCAAAGGAAAAAAAGTTGATGGCGGAACTGAACAATTTTTTGTGGATGCACCAAAGCGAAAAGGAATATCAAATCCTTGGGATCAGGCTTATGCATACTACGAATCTTCAGGAATTAAAAGCAAAGGCTTTTTTGTAGAACCGGCTTTTTACGAAACCAAACCTGCTGCAAAAACTTCCAACCTAGAAACATTAGATGAATATTTGGATAAATGGCCCAATCCGAGGGGACATGAAAACGAATTTACCTGGCACCTTTCGGAAGACTTTAGTCAACTAGCCAAGGCAAGAGATGAAGTTATACAAAAGATAAAGAAAGCAGACCAAAAAATTAGAATCGCACATGTCGACTCTGGTTATTCTCCTAAACACCCTATGACGCCTGCTAAGATTAAATTTGGAAAAAGTTTTGTGAAAGATGAATCAACTAACAAAGGCATCGAGGTTGTCAACAAAGGAAAAATAGCAGAAATAGAATATCACGGGACAGGAACAATTGCGCTTTTAGCCGGAGGAGAGCTAAAGGCTAATCAAACATTCACCGGTTTTTCCGGGAACTTTGGCGCCATTCCTTTTGCGGAAATTGTGCCGATTCGAATTTCAGACACAGTTGCTTTAGTCGGAATTTTAAGAAACACAAAGCAATTTACGCAAGCGGTAGAATACGCTATTACCCATGGCTGCGAAGTAATTACTATGTCTATGGGAGGCCAACCACATCGCTCTTGGGCAAAGGCTATTAACCGAGCTTATGAAAACGGAATCACAATAGTGACAGCCGCAGGAAATAGTTTTAACTCCGGCGTAATGCGAGTGCTTCCAAAGAAACTGATTTACCCAGCAAGATTCGAAAGAGTTATTGCAGCTACGGGTATCGCCTTTAATAAAGAGCCTTATAATTTTGAAGCGAACTCCCACTATCCTTCAAAGATGGCCGGAGGAAATAACATGCAAGGAAACCATGGACCACAATCTGCGATGCGAACAGCAATTGCCGCATACACGCCCAATATGCCATGGGCTGAGATGGATGGCAACAAACCAATCTTTCGTAGGTCAGGCGGAGGTACTTCAGCTGCAACGCCACAGGTTGCAGCAGCGGCGGCTCTCTGGATCGTTAAGCATAGAAAAGCATTAAAAAGAAAGAAATATGCAGGAACATGGAAACAAGTTGAGGCTGTAAAGCATGCACTGTTTTCAACGGCAGATAAGTCTTATCCATTATGGAGTAAATATTATGGCAATGGATCCTTAAAAGCATGGGACGCCTTGCAGATTCCTCCCGTTTCGGACAGTAAATTAAAGCAAGCAGAAAAAGCAAGAGTAACTCCCTTTGCCTTTTTGGAATTTATTCAACTAATGATATTTAGAAAAGGAAAAACAAAACAATCGAGAGATAGTAACTTAGAAGAAATGATAAGTTTAGAAATGTTGCAAATCCTTCATCAGGACCCTGCTTTACATCATCTTGTTGAAGAGTTAGACTTTTTTGAAAAAAAGAAATTGAAAGAAGAACAGTTCAACTTTATATTTAATAAAGTAAAGAACTCCCCTTTTGCGAGTAATTTCCTTAAGCGACTAAATAATGGGAAAAACACATAGGGTGAACTTAATTTTCTTTTTCCCAAGCTTCGAAGACTTGAATAACTTTTTCTGTTTTCCAGTCTTGATGAATGTTTTCTATCGCTAATATTTTTTCGAAAAGTTGATCTTGTCGACGGCCTTCTGCAAGTGCTTTGGAATAGGGAATGTGCGTGAAGGTCACTTGACTATACAATGGAATAAAACGATCGGGATATTTATCATGCAACCAAGCAGCAATTTTTTTCCGGAGTAAAAAATCTTCATCGCCAACAAGATCACGCATCTCAATGAAGTTGCGTAAAGCTAGATCTGCAATCGCATTCGCGTCAGGAATTCTTGTTTCGTTAAATGCACTTAGTGTCTTTGTCCAATCTTCATCAAACTCAGATAACATTTCATCAAGCACCGTACAGTCTTCAAAACCAGAGTTCATTCCTTGGCCATAAAACGGAACGATCGCATGACTTGAATCTCCAAGCAAACATATTTTGTCTTTATAAACCCAAGGGTTACATCTAATTGTAACTAAAGTGGAAGTTGGGTTTTCGTGAAAATCTTTTACCAAATCTGGAATTAATGCTAGCGCATCGGCGAAGTAAGTTTCAAAGAATGTTTGGATGGCATCATTCGTTTTTAACTGCTCAAAAGATTGTGGGCCTTCAAAAGGAAGAAATAAAGTACAAGTAAAACTTCCAGAAGAATTCGGTAAAGCAATTAGCATAAAATGCCCTCTAGGCCAAATGTGAAGGGCATTTTTCTCAATAAGAAAAGAGCCGTTCGGTCCGGCTGGAATTTCTAATTCTTTATACCCATGATCTAGATAATCTTGCTGGTAATCAAACCTTGGTGTTCTTTGCAGAGAAGCCCGAACGGAAGAAAAAGCTCCATCCGTTCCAAAAATTAATGAGGCATCTGCAGTGGAAGTAATCCCTTCTGAAGTGACCTGTAAGCTCCCACTTTTCTTATCCACCTTAGATACTTTGTGATCAAAGTGAAAATTTACCAAAGGATGTTTATCAGCAATATTTATCAACGCAAGATTTAGTCCTCCTCTAGAAACAGAATAGATGGCCTGTCCTTCTTTGCCGTAAGGTTGGAAAGTAGTTTCGCCATTTACTGCGTGCATCATTCTGCCATCCATGGCGATAGCATCTGCTTTGATTTCTTCAGCAATACCTGCTTTTTCCAAAGCTTTCCACCCTCGAGTACTCATCGCGAGGTTTATCGAACGACCACCGACAAAACCTTCCTTCCGCATATCTGACCTGCGTTCATATATGTCTACCTTGTATCCTCTTTGCGCCAGGAAGATACTCCAAAGGCTTCCTACTAATCCTGCTCCGACAACAATGGCCTTTTTTTCCATAATAATTTACATAAGAATTGAAAATGCAGCAAACTGTGCAAGAACTCCAACTAGGTAACCGCCATAAACATCTTGTGGTTCATGGGCTTTTAAAAATAATCTTGAGGAACCCACAATACCAGCAACAATAAACACAACAACTAATATCGAAGTGGATGAAATTTCAAAACCCGAGATCATAGGAACAGGCATCCAAAAAGTTGATTGGCTAAAATTAAAAACAGTAAGAATGGCCATTGCCACCAATCCCCCCATACCTGTGGTATGCATGCTGATTTTTGAAAAAAGATTTATAATAAATGCAAGAAACAACCCTATTGTTGCCCCTAACAGACAAAATTTAAAAGTTTGTGGGATGTTTGGGTTTTGGCGTAAAGTAACAAACATCCAGAGATAAAAAATGCCCGTTATTATGTATGGACCGATTCGCTCTTGACGATCCTTTAATTGTAGACTTTGTATCATGTCCATCGCCCTCATTAATAAGACAGACACGATAGGGATAAAAAAGGTAGTCAGAAAAACAATTAAGATAAACTTTCTATTTCCATATAAATCAACATGACCAAATGAATAGGGGTCAACCAAGGTGAGTATTACCAACATGTAGGTGACCACTAGTAGTGGATGAAAAATTATGGAAATAATATGAGAAAGCGCTTTCAATGGAGATATTTATTCCAAAGGTACAGATAGTCTTTTATCACTGGAATTTTAAGTGCAATTAATTCAAAAAGATTAGCGCTCCTTGCCTACAGACAACTCTTCAATAATTTCAGTAATTGAAACCTCTACGCGGCGATTTTCCATTCTCCCGGAATCGGTCCTATTGTCGGCAATAGGTTCATCTGGGCCCATTCCCAAGGTTTTAATTCGAATCGGATGAATTCCTTTTTTAAGAATCAAATAGTTTTTAACTGCTGTCGCCCTATCTTTCGATAATTTCATTAAAGACTCTATGGACCCTTTGTTGTCCGTATGTCCTTTTACCATTATTCTGATATCTGGATGAACTTTAAGGAATTCTCCTAATTTATCTAGTGCTGCGTAGGAATCATTTCTTACTTCAGATTTTGATTGGATAAAAAAGATTGGATCTAAAGCTATTTCAGCACCAACCTCTAGTGGGTCAACAAATAGATCCATTTCAAAATCTTTGAAGAAAACATAATTAGCAGGAAGGCTAATCTCTTCTGTTCTCCCGGTGTATCCGGTTTTTTCTGAAGTGATAAATAGGTTTACTCCTTTCGGGATTTTTAATCTATAGTCACCATTTGAGCTAACGTAAAGATTGTCATAGTTCCTTCCTTGAAAGTTTGACCTTACGGTGCCGCCAACCGGTTCTCCTGTTGAGCTATTTCTAATTTTTCCACGAAGCGTTACAAAGTAAGGATTTGGTCCTGCGATTTTCGCGCGATAAATATCACTGGACCCTTTTCTTTTTGAGGTAAAATATAAATATCCCGTTTCAGCATTAAAGTAGGGTCTTGAATCATCAGCTTTACTGTTTATTGGCGCTCCATATCTCGAGGGTTTCGTCCAATCAAACCAATCTTCCCCTTTCCTGCGTGACATAAAAATATCATTGTTCCCGGATCGATTGGAACTAAAGAATAGCATTCTTTTATCTTCTGATAAAAACGGAGTAGTCTCGCGAGCGGATGTATTTACCATTCTCCCTAGATTAATTGGAGTCGTCCAAGCATTATTATCCATCCTTAAACATAGATATAGGTCTGAGCGCCCATAGCCATCTCTCTTTTCTAGAGAAAGGATCATTACACTTCCATCTGCGCTCATACACATGCTCACATCGGGCCCAGAATTATGATAGTTGTTTACAGTAATGTTCTCCGGAAAACTCCACTCCCCTGTTTCACTTTCGCGTGAAAGTGAAAAACCTTTTTTCATTCCTCCTTCAGCGACAAATTGATTAATCAAAATAACTTCGTTGCCTGAAGGCGTAAGTGAACCGATACTATTTGGAAGGGCATTATTCAGTGGAAAACCAGGATGAGTTATTTTGTTAAAATGTTCTTTGTCCTCAGATTCTGCAATCCAGATATCTTGGTTGTAAGCAGAGGCAAATGGGTTTCTAACCGTACGTCCTGCGATTTTTGAATAGATCTTGGCAAGATGTCTTTCATAGTCTTGTGCAGACATGGTTCGAGATATATCTTGTTCTTCTTCGATCAAGGTACGCTCAAAATCATAGTAGCCTAGTCGTGTAAAATAAAGTGTTTTTCCATCGATACTTACCACTGGGGCAACTTCATCAAACTTCGTATTGATGTTACCTCCAAGTCTTTCAACTTTAATGTTTTTCTGACCCCATAAGGAATGAAAGGTAAATACTAGAGAGAAAAGGAGGAGTATTAAGCGCATAGGAAATAATCTCTAAGTTGTTCGTCATTGCGAAGATACAGTTACCTGAGCTTTCAGCAAAGAATATATCAAGTAAACAAAAAAGCGGTAGCGGAAATTATTCCCAGCACCGCTTTTTTGTGACAATGAATGAACGAATGAAAATTACTTCGATCCAGAGGTTAATGGATTTTGGCCTCCAATGATTTTTATTTCCACCCTTCTGTTTACACTTCGTTCCATTTCGTCCCGATTTAGGTTTAGTGGTTCATTGTCTCCAACTCCTTTTGTTTTTAAGCGATGAGCATCAATTCCTTTTTGTACCACCAGAAAGTTTTTAATAGCCAAAGCTCTTTCTTTAGATAACAGAAAAAGTTCATCTTTAGGACCCTGGTTGTCAGTGTGTCCAACAATTTCTATCGACAAATATTTATGCTTACTAAGAATTTCTGACAATTCATTTAGTGCAAGATGAGATGAACTGAGAAGCTCGGGTGTAGATTTTTTAAATTGAATGTTGTTTAGTACAAAGCTGTGCCCCTCTTCAGCAATTTCCATTTCAAAATCCATTGGAATGGCATTGAAAAAGACATGTCTTGAGTCGAAGTTGACCTTATGTGTAGATGAGAGATAGCCATTTTTTTGTGCCTGTATTTCGTAAGGTTTTCCTTTCGGAATTTTCATTGAAAAAGCACCATTTTGGGTTTCAACAACCTCACGAAGAAATTTTGAGCCCGCCGGCTTGGAAACGACAATAGCTTTTACCGGAATTTTTCCTCCTCTTTCCCTTACTGTTCCTGCAATCTCGACGAGGTTTGATTCTTTTGGAGCTATTTGAATTTTAAATATATCTGAACTTCCGTCTCTTTTACTACTAAAGAAAAGCTCTCCAGTCTTAACCACAAAAAACGGATGACTTTCGTCAGCTCTGGAATTTATTGGTTCATGAAGAACTTGTGGCGCAGTCCAGTTTTTCCAACCAGACCCAATCCTTTCAACGTAATAAATATCTGATCCGCCATAACCTCCTCGTCTATTGGAAGAGAAGAAAAGTTTTGACCCATCAGCAGATAAAAATGGAGCCGTTTCGTGGTATGGACTATTAATGGCAGGGCCTAAGTGCATGGGTTGGTCCCATGTCGTTTCGTCAATTCTTTTACTGATGTATAAGTCATTACTTTGAGAATAACTGTCATGTCTTTGAAATGATAATACCAAGTATTGCGCATCATCACTAAGGGCTACATTTACATCAGGTTCAATTTTTCCTAGACCTTTTATTGTCATCGGAAAAGGATCGGACCAGTTGCCGTCTTTTCTTTTTTGAATAATTGAAAAACCTTTTTTGATTCCTCCTGATTCCGGAAATTGATTAACCAAGATGGCCTCTTTGCCATCTCTGCTCAAAGCACACATGCTATTTGGAAAAGCATTATTAATGGGGGCAGGTAAATGGTTTACTGCCATAAACCCGGACTCCCCTTCTTCCAAAAACCATATATCTTGATTAAAGGAAGACAGGTGTGGTTGTAATATCTTTTCTCCTGAAAGACTTTGATAGACCTCGGAAAGTTTTTGTTGATAAGCAGTTTTGTCCAATGTTTGAGAAAGGTCGACTCCATCTTCAATAAGAGTTCGATTAAAGAATGGTGATCCTTGTTTGGTGAAAAACATAGTTTTACCATCCTGAGATAATATAGGTCTCAATTCGTCAGTGACAGGATTGTTAACAATGGAATGCATTTTCTGCAAAGTCCACCATTGTGCGAAGCCCCATTTAGGGGAGAGAAATGCTATTCCGATAAGGAAAAGCACCAAGAGGGATTGGTTCCTCATAAAGGTCCGTGTTATAGTGTTTCAATTATGTGTTTATTGTTTGGACCTTACGTATTTAATTTTATCAAATACTATACCTTAATTTCCAAACAAACTGGGCAATGGTCCGAATGCTTTGCATTTGTTAAGTGGTAGGCTTTTTCCAAATGAGATTTTAAATTATCGGTTACCGACTGGTAGTCAATACGCCAACCTTTATTATTAACTCTTGCATTTGCTCTATAGCTCCACCAACTATAAACCACTTCCTCGGGGCAAATATAGCGAAATGAGTCAATAAAGCCAGCTTCAAACCACTTTGTCATCCAAGCTCGCTCCTCAGGGAGAAAACCTGAGTTTTTCGACTTTGGATTGTGAATATCAATCTCTTCGTGGGCTATGTTATAATCCCCAACCACAATTAATTTCTTTCGAGTTTTTCTTAATTTTTTAATCCAATCGAAGAAATCATCTAAGAAATCATACTTCACTGCTTGCCTTACATCTCCAGTGGTTCCACTGGGAAAATAGCAGTTTAACACAGTTAGGTCCCCATAGTCAGTTCTGAGGATTCGCCCTTCCATATCATATCTTTCAATGGACATTCCAGCAACCGTTTTGTCTGGTTGTTTTTTTGAAAAAGTAGCAACACCGCTATAGCCTTTTTTTTCGGCAGCATGCCATTCCCAAGAATAACCCAAAGATTCCAGAGGTGTTAAATCGATCTGTTCAGGCATTGCTTTGACTTCCTGTAAACAGAGGACATCTGGTTGCTCTTCTTTTACCCATTCGAAAAGACCCTTTTTCTCGGCAGCCCTGATTCCGTTTACATTGTAAGAGATGATTTTCATATGTTACCTATTTTCGAAGGACAAAAATATCATTCTTATCCAGACCACCCCTCTCTATCTAAACTTCGATATTGAATTGCTTCAGCAAGATTTTCTATTTTTATACTTTCGTTACCTAACAGATCTGCACTTGTTCTAGCAACCTTCAAAATGCGATCATAAGCTCTGGCAGAAAGCTGCAATTTTTCCATGGCTTTTTTGAGCAGTATTAGACATGGCTGGTCTAATTTACAAACATCTTGAACCATGCGACTTGGCATTTGTGCATTGTAAAAAATTCCAGGATGATCTTTGAATCGCTCAGATTGAATCATACGTGCCTTGGCAACTCTCATGCGAATATCTTTACTGGTCTCTGATGATCTTGTCGTCCCAGTAATTTCGTCATATCCAACCGGTGTTACTTCGACATGAAGATCTATTCGGTCTAGCAAGGGCCCTGAAATCTTATTAAGATATCTTTTAACCGATCCCGGAGGACAGACACAATCTTTTTCTGGATGATTAAAAAAACCACAAGGACAAGGGTTCATTGAAGCAATGAGAATAAAACTAGCTGGATAGTCTACAGTTATTCTAGCCCTAGAAATAGTTACTTTTCTTTCTTCCATAGGCTGACGCAAAACCTCTAATACACTTCTTTTAAATTCTGGAAGTTCATCCAAAAAAAGAACTCCGTTGTGCGCTAAAGAAATTTCTCCTGGTTGCGGTTCGGAGCCTCCACCAACTAATGCAACATCGCTAATTGTGTGATGAGGAGACCGAAAAGGGCGGGTAGAAATTAAACTAGAATTTTCTGGCATTAAACCCGAAACGGAATGAATTTTTGTTGTGTCTAATGCTTCATGCAAATTTAATGGAGGTAAAATAGTAGGCAATCTTCTGGCCAGCATAGTTTTTCCTGCACCAGGGGGCCCAATCAGAATTACATTGTGTCCTCCTGAGGCGGCTAACTCCAAAGACCGTTTAATATTTTCTTGACCTTTTACATCAGAAAAGTCCACCTCATACTGATCCATAGAATATTGGAAATTATCCCTAGTATCGACGATTGTCGGTTCTAAAACATTTCCATTAAAAAAATCAACGGCCTCTTTTAAATTAGTAACTCCTATCACATCCAAGTTGTCGACAATGGCAGCTTCCTTTGCATTTTGTTTTGGCAGAATAAAACCTTTGTATCCTTCTTTTCTTGCTTGAATAGCAATGGGTAAGGCCCCTTTAATTGGTCGCAACCCTCCATCTAGAGAGAGTTCACCCATAAGTAGGTATTTGTCCAAATTTTCTGAAGACATTTGATCGGAGGCAGCAAGTAACGCTAAAGACAAAGGAAGGTCGTACGCAGAACCCTCTTTTCTAATATCGGCTGGAGCAAGGTTGACAATGAGTTTTTGCCTTGGAAAACGAAAACCAATATTTTTTACTGCTGCTTCAATTCTGGAAAGACCTTCTTTTACAGCGTTATCCGGAAGGCCGACTAAAGTATAAAATCGTTCCCCTTCCTTAATTGGACCTCCAGCATTTACCTCAACGGTAATGGTGATTGCGTCCACTCCGTGGACGGCGCTGGCGTATGTTTTGACGAGCATTTCATTAAATTGTTTTAATATAGCGACACAAAACTAAACAAAATGTTTGTAAAATGTGCCCCTTACTTCTTTTTTGTGGAAAAAATCATCTGGATAAGCAAAGCGTTTACTATTTTGAGGGATAGATATTATTATAAGTCTGTCTAACTAAAAAATGAGAACTGTCGTCAACAAAGTATTTTCAAGGTACTATGGTCTAAGAAATCTTAGACTTAAAAGGATGATGACTAATCCAGAGAAATTTCAAGCTCAAATTTTTCAACGATTAATCTACGCTGCTAAAAACACAGAATGGGGGCAGCTCCATAATTTCAAGAACATAAAAACGCCGAAAGAGTTTGCTCAGCAAATTCCATTGCAAGATTATGAAGGATTATTTCCATACATCGAACGAATGATGCTTGGGGAACCAGATGTTTTGTGGCCAGGCAGAATTTCATTTTTTTCCAAATCTTCCGGAACAACAAACGATAAAAGTAAATTTATTCCTGTCTCTCCTGAGAACATTCGCAAATGTCATATTCGAGGGACTTGGGACACGATGAATTTGTATTACGTGGAGCATCCGAACAGTAATATTTTTTCTGGAAAGAACTTTTTAATGTCAGGTTCTTTGCATCAATATGAACCCTATCCTAAAACTACTTTTGGAGATGTTTCAGCGTTGATGATAAAAAATATGCCTTACGTTGCTCGACCATTTTTTGAACCCGCAATTGATGTTTGTTTGCTCCCAGAATGGGAAGAAAAATTGTTTAAAATGGCCGATGTGGCTACACAGCCTGAGATAGCAAAACAGGTTACTATGATCGGGGGAGTACCTACTTGGGTCCTTGTTTTTTTTAGACATATTTTGGAAAAAACAGGAAAGGAACATATGTTGGCAGTGTGGCCAGCCTTTGAAGCATATATTCATGGAGGAGTAAGTTTGCTACCTTATAAAAAAGAACTAAATCGATATTTACCATCTGATCAAGTGAGTTATAGACAGGTTTACAATGCAAGCGAAGGTTATTTTGGAACTCAAATTTTAGATGGTGATGACGACATGTTATTGTTGATGGACAATGGAGTCTATTACGAGTTTATGCCATTATCTGAATTGAAAAGTAGTCAACCAATTACTTTAACTCTCGATGAAATAGAGATAGGGGAAACGTATGCTTTGATTATAACTACAAACTCTGGTTTGTGGCGCTATCAAATTGGAGACACCATTAAATTTACAAGCAAACATCCATTTAAGTTTAAAATAATGGGTCGAACCAAACAACAGCTAAATGTTTTTGGTGAAGAGGTAATGGTCGACAACACTGACACAGCTTTAGCCCTAACAAATTTAGAATTCGGAGTTGAAGTGCGAGAGTATACTGTGGGCCCAATTTTTATGAACGAAGGAAAAAAGGGCGGACACGAGTGGCTTATTGAATTTATAAAAACACCAAATAATTTAGCAGCTTTTCAAAAAAGATTAGATCAGCACCTTCAAAGTGTAAATTCTGACTATGAGGCCAAAAGATATAGAAACATGGCACTTAAAAACCTAACGCTTCGTGAAGTGCCTAAAGGAACTTTTGAGAAATGGATGCGCCTACGGGGGAAATATGGAGGTCAAAACAAAGTCCCTAGGTTAGCTAACCATAGACATTTTATCAAAGAAATATTGTGCGCAGGAAACTTAGAAACCATCCCTTTGCGTTAGTCAAACCGTTCAATTTTCCACTCTACTTTTTCCTTATCCAACATAAATCTCATTTGAGTCTGAATCTTCTTAATTTTGCAATCTAAATCAGAGATGAATGTTTCCAGAATATGATGTGATAGTGGTCGGTGCAGGTCATGCAGGTTGTGAAGCGGCAGTTGGTGCTGCGAACATGGGTTCTAAAGTTATGTTAGTGACCATGAATATGAATACCATTGCTCAAATGTCCTGTAATCCTGCCATGGGCGGAGTAGCCAAAGGGCAAATCGTACGAGAAGTAGATGCCTTAGGAGGCTATTCTGGATTAGTATCTGATGCTTCCATGGTACAATTTCGAATGTTGAATAGATCCAAAGGGCCGGCGATGTGGAGTCCTAGAACGCAGAACGATAGAATGCTGTTCGCATCAAAATGGAGAGAATTATTGGAAGCACACCACAACATCGACTTCTGGCAAGAAATGGTCAAAGGAATAATCGTTGAAGACGGAAGAGCCCTGGGTGTTGTTACGGGAATGGGAATTGAAATTAGAGCTAAGTCTGTTGTACTTACCAATGGAACTTTTCTAAATGGAATTATTCATATTGGAGAAAAGCAATTCGGAGGAGGCCGAGCGGGTGAAAAAGCGGCCACAGGAATCACAGAGCAGTTGGTGGAGCTAGGTTTTGAATCAGGAAGGATGAAAACAGGAACGCCACCACGTGTCGATGGGCGATCTTTGAATTATGACAAAATGGAAATCCAAGAAGGGGATTCTAACCCAGCACGTTTTTCCTATACTGAGACTAAGTTGCCAGAAAAGCAATTGAATTGTCATATTACTTTTACCAATTCTGCCGTACATGAAGTGCTTAAAGAGGGTTTTGATCGCAGCCCCATGTTCAATGGAAGGATTCGTGGAATCGGCCCAAGGTACTGCCCAAGTATCGAAGACAAAATTGATCGATTTGCGGATAGAGATAAGCATCAGTTGTTCGTAGAACCAGAAGGCTGGACAACTTGCGAAATATATGTGAATGGGTTTTCTTCTTCTTTGCCGGAGGATGTTCAATACAAAGCGATGAAACTAATTCCCGGTTTTGAAAATGCTAAAATGTTTCGACCTGGTTATGCGATAGAATATGATTTTTTCCAACCAACACAGTTGTCGCCGAACCTCGAAACAAAGTTGGTTTCCGGACTCTTCTTCGCAGGACAAATTAATGGGACCACAGGATATGAAGAAGCAGCATGTCAAGGATTAATGGCAGGAGTGAATGCCCATCTTTTTGTAAATGAAAAAGATCCTTTTATTCTGAAAAGATCAGAGGCATATATTGGCGTTCTCGTTGATGACCTAGTAAACAAAGGCACAAAGGAACCTTATAGGATGTTTACTTCTCGAGCGGAATATCGAATTTTGTTGAGGCAAGATAATGCGGACATAAGACTGACTAGAAAAATTGCAGCGGCTGGAATGACTGGCTTGGAGAAAAGAATTGAACGCATAGAAGAAAAAGAAAAACAGGCGGCAACCATTCGAAAATATTTTGAAACAAGTTCTGTCGAACCAGCGGAAGTAAAAAGCTATTTCGAGTCAATAAAATCAACTCCATTAAACCAAAAAGTAAAGTTGAAAACCGTTTTAAGTAGACCTTTTGTAAGTATAAGTGGATTGGAAAATGAAATAGAAAGTCTTAAAGAGTTTAATACTCAATTTGATCGAGAGTCCATTGAGATTGCCGAAATAGATCTTAAATATGAAGGGTATATCAAAAAGGAGCAGCAAATGGTTGAGAAGTTGAATCGATTAGAATCCGTGGCCATAAAAGCAGATTTTGAATATAATAAATTGAAGGGATTGTCCTTAGAGGCAAGAGAAAAACTGACGGAGATTAAGCCTTTGTCAATTGGACAGGCAAGCAGAATCAGCGGTGTTACGCCATCGGATATCTCGGTCTTGTTGGTCTATATGGGCCGTTAGAGGTAATCAAGCACTTGGGATTGATAAGAACCATTCGTGGTTCTATTTCCACAGTTATTTAAGGATGGAAAATTTCGAATATTTTCAATTCTACCGGGATAGGATTTTTGAGCAATCCAATTATTCGAATTCCCTTGGTCGATTGATTGAATACAATTTTCCAAAGCGTTTTCAAAAAATGCCGATGAATCACAAACATGTTTAATTGTCAATTTATCTATTTCGAAAAGTTGATAATCTTCATAGGTAATTTCAAAAAAACTAATCAACAAGTCCTGTCTGTTTAATCCTCCTTTCGTACTTCCGAGTTCTAATAAGTCAATAAAATCCTCTGCTACATACTGCTCCGCAAGTTCTTCTAACATTATTTTTTCTTGCATCAAGGTAAGTTCGAATGACATTAATGAGTAAAGTTCAGCTTCGTTTTTCAATAATCGCAACATGCCTTCACTGATATAAAAATCACCTCCGGGGAAACAAAAACTTTGTGGGGTATTTGAAGCTAAAATGCGAACCCTCCATTGTTTGTTTTGATTCCAACGATTATCTGATGGACTTCTTCGATCTCGATGATAAAAAAAACTTGCTTGATCAAAATAAGCTTGAATAAATTTGAAAAGTGTTTCGTTTTCGGCCCCTGCGGAAGATCTCAATGGGTATATGTCTGGTTGGGTCAATAGCGCCAATTCCAACCTTTTACCCAACAATTCTCGTTGGTTTTTTGATAACTCTTCTAAGACAAAGGGCGCTTCCAAAGCAGGTCTTTGGCAAGCCGCTAAAAACAACATAAAAAAGAACAGCATATAAAAATGCAGCTTCATATTCATGGCTTAGTTCACAGTCAAAAAAATCCAAAGTAAAATAAGTTACTGCTTTGGAATAGAAAAAACATTAGATAAAAACCCAATACGTTTTGTATTAAAAAAAGGCCTCCCAACAGAGTTGGGAGGCCGTAAAATGTTTTTTGTTTTGCTTGGTATTTAACCTGAGATAAAGGTAGCAATTGTTTTGCAACTCTCAGAAATTCAGGCTTTTCACTTATGCATTATAGATTGCACTTATGTCTGCAGCGCATTTTTCTCGAATCACACGGCGCTTTAGCTTTAATGTTGGAGTTAATTCTCCATCCGACCCATCTGTTTTTACAGGCTCCCAAGCGCTATTTAGTAGTTTGAACTTTTTAACTTGTTCTATATGGCTAAAATCAGGATTCATCTCATCCACCACTTGCTGATACCTGGCAATCACTTTAGGATCATTCAATACGGCCCCCATATCGCTATGGTCCACATTGTTTTCTTTGCACCAACTCTCTAAAGCTTCCTTTGCTGGAATGATTAGTGCGGAAACAAATTTTTGTTTATCTCCAACGACCATTGCTTGTTCGACTAAAAAATTTTCTTTCAGCTTGCTTTCAATCGGAGCTGGAGCAACATATTTTCCTCCAGAAGTTTTAAGTAATTCTTTTTTACGATCGGTAATTTTCAGAAATGAGGTGCCATCAGATCCTTGAACAAACTTTCCAATGTCCCCAGTACAAAACCATTTTTCTCCATTAATTTCTTTAAATACTTCTGCAGTTTTTTCGGGCATATTATAATAGCCCATCATAATATTTGGTCCTCTCGCTAATATTTCTCCTTCGTCGTCTTTATATGAACCATCAGAAGCATCAATCTTTAAAGTAACATTTTTCAAAGCCGGTCCAACGGTTCCCAACATGGCCCCTGTGCTAGTATATTGATTTATGGCGAGACCTGGACTTGTTTCTGTAAGACCGTATCCTTCTCGAATAGGTATTCCCGCGGCAGAAAAAACTTGAGCCATTTTTGCAGGACAAGGAGCGGCTCCGGTAAGTATGCCAACGATGTTACCTCCAAGCGCATCTCGCCATTTGGAAAAGATCAGCTTGTCGGCTATTCCTCTTTTAATTTTTGCTAAACCAGAATAGGAAGAGGCATAGGTATAGTCAGACGTCATCCCTAATGCCCAGAAAAACAATTTTTTCTTTACACCTGTAAGAGCAAGTCCCTTGTTATAAATTTTTTCATACACTTTTTCTAAAAGCCTGGGTACGGTAGTGAAAAAATGTGGCCTTATAGCCTGTAAATCTCCTGTCTCTCCACCCAAATTATCAGTTCCGGTGAATACGATATTAATTCCCAAGTACACATATGCATAAGAAGCACATCGTTCAAAAATATGGCAAAGGGGCAAAAAACTAAGTACGGTTTTGCCGGCATTGATAGGCATGATTTCTCGAACCGATGTAACATTACTCACTATATTATTATGAGAAAGCATCACCCCTTTTGGGTTTCCTGTGGTTCCCGAAGTATAGATTAATGTTGCTAGATCTTCTGGTTTACAATCTGCCATCCTTTTTTCAACTTCCTCTTGGCCATCTTCAGAAAACATCTCTTCCCAATGTGGTCTTCCTCCTTGTTTGTCCAGCGTGTAAATACCTTTTAGGTTTGGTAAGTTAGCCTTAGCCGCTTCTACTTTGTCATAAAGGTCTTGACCACCAACAAAGGCATACTTTACCTCAGCATCATTAAAAATGTATTCATATTCTCTAGGAGAAATAGTTGGATAAACAGGAACGTTTATCAATCCTGCTTGGCAAATGCCAATATCCATGATTGTCCATTCAGCTCTGTTAGCGTAAACAGCAACGGCGACTTTATCTCCAGGTTGTAGGCCTAGCTTGATCAAGCCTCTACTTACCTTGTTGGCGCGGGTAATAATTTCATCTGTAGAATAATAGACCCATTTACCATCTTTTTTATGGCCGATGGCTTTTGCTTGTGGGTAATTTTCCTTTTGATAGTGTATAAAATCAAATAGTCTCTTTGGTTCCATTACTTATGGTTTAGTACAATGCATAAGGTAAGAAATAACTTTCAGCATTGATTTATTTTGGCACGAAATTATCCTTGGCAGAAAACAAGGCGTCAATTTCTTTAGGATATTTTTCGCGTATAAATTTTCTAATGAGCTTTAAAGTTGGGCCATATTCTCCGGTGGCGACACTCCATTCTTCGTGTAATAAGTAGAAGCGACGTACCTTCTCCTCTTTGCTTAGCTGCGTATTTAGTTTTTTTATTATTTCTCCGAAAAGCTGTTGAACCTTTGGATTTAGGACCATGAATTGAGGGCCTGTCCAGTGAACTTCGTTTTCTTTGCACCATCTTTCGAGCTGAACAAAGTTGGGTATAATTAGTGAACCAGGGTAAGGTTTCCCAGACCCAAGAACCATACATTGACTAATAAAAATACTTGATTTGAGTGTATTCTCTACATGGTAGGGAGCTACATATTTTCCTGTAGTCGTTTTAAAAATATCTTTTTTACGCCCCGTGATTTGTAAGAAATGTTTGTGAACAAACTTTCCAGTATCGCCAGTTGAAAACCAACCCTCTTTGTCAATTACCTGGGCTGTGATATCGGCCCTATTGTAATATCCCATCATAACATTAGGTCCTTTTACAATTATTTCTCCTTCGCCATTTTCATTAGGGTCTTTAATTTTAATTTCAACCCCAGGAATTGGCAAACCAACGGTTCCAAAACGATGACCTCCCGGTTCAAAGCGATTAAAGGAAACCACTGGGCTGGTTTCGGTTAGCCCATATCCTTCACGTATCCGAATCCCTGCGGCCGAAAATAGGCGACCTAGTCTTGGTTGTAATGGTGCTGCTCCTACGACAACTCCTCGAACATTTCCGCCAATTAAATTTCTCCATTGTCTGTAAATAAATAGATCGGCAAAAGTTCTTTTCAACCAAAAACCAACGGCAAATTTTCGATTAGGATCATACCTAGAACCTAACTTGAGCGCCCACTTAAGGGCTGCCTGTTTGATTTTGTTACCTTGATTAGCTTCAGTTATTAACCCTTCATGCACCCGCTCTAGTAACCTTGGTACTGTTGTAAAATAATGCGGTTTAGTGCTTTGCAAATCTTCAAGAATTGTTTCTATAGAACGGGCATAATGAATAGAGGCTCCTACAAAAAAATAAGTCAATATTACCATGCGCTCAAAAATATGACTCATAGGAAGATAACTCAGTGTTCTTAATCCTGCGTGAATTGGTAAAAGAACAGCAGTAGAATTAATATTGCATAGAATATTGTAGTGGCTAAGCATGACTCCTTTGGGATCGCCAGTTGTGCCAGAGGTATATATTATTGTAGCAAGGTCGTTGGGTTGAACATTTGTTTTTGCTTCCGATAATTTGATTTTCAAGATTTCAGTAGGGGCTAGTTGCAATTTTTGCCAAGGTTTATACTTTTTAGATTCTCCCAAAACAAAAATTTCTGACGTTCTCTTCAATTTCTCACTGACTAAGTTTAGTTTGTCGGCCAAAAAGTCATCAGATGAAAAGAATATGGTAAGATTTGCATCTTGAATGATGAAAGCCAGTTGCTTGGTGCTTGAAGTGGCGTGGAGGGGGACAGAAACTGCACCAATCATTTGCAAAGCAAAATCCACAAAGTTCCATGAAGCTGAACCCAACTGAGAAATGATTCCTACCTTTTGGCCAGGTTGAATTCCTTTCTGCAAAAGACCGAAAGCTAATGTTTCACAATTTTCAATACAGTCTACCGAAGAAAATGATTTCCATGAGCCACCACCTACCATAGACTTTACTGCAACGCTCTGAGGATAGTTGTTGAGCTGGTAATATGGAATATCAAATAATCTGGTTGGAATCATTTATACTAGTCAGAAAAGTATTTTCTTTTCTCGCAGCTTAAAATAGGACTATTATTTTAATGTAGGAAATGTATTCTTTTCGAAAAGGTAAACGGCCCTATTGTTAAATAAAAAGAGGTTAACCAAATCAATGATTAACCTCTTTTGTATTCTTTTAAAGGCGGCTTATAGCTTCGCTTCAATATTAATATTTAAAGCAATGTCGTCAGAGATAAAATCGTCTTTTAAGTTATCAAAAACACTGTTTGATTTAAAGTTTATTCCCCACTCCGTTCGATTGATTTTAAAAGAAGGAGTCACGGCAATTACTTTATCTCCTACAGTAACTATACTCGCAGGGAAAGTGATGGACTTTTCCTTGTCTTTTATTCTTAGATTTCCTGTAACACTGAAGTTAGCATCTGGAACTGTTGTGTTCGGTTCTACATTAGTAATACTAAAAGTTGCGGTTGGATACTTTGTAACATTAAAAAAGTCATCCGCACTATCTGCTGCGAGTCCTTTCAGGTGACCTTCTAGTTTGCCTTTGTACTCCCCTTGAAGATCCGTCACTGTCAACGAATTCATATCCATTGTGAATGTGCCAGCACTCACTTGTCCATTTGTAGTGAATAATGATCCGTTGGAAATTTTGATTGTTCCGGTATGTTGTCCTGCAGGCTTACTACCAACCCATAATACTTGGCTGTTAGTATTGTCAATGGTATAAGCAGTTGCCTTTCCAGTTGCTTTGGTGACTTCACCTGCAGCGCCAGTAACCGCTTTGTCTCCAGCTGTTTTTTTACAAGCTGTAAACACAAGACTTAGAGCCAAAATGGCAAATGAAAATTTAGTAAGGTATTTCATGAATTAGTTTTTGTTTGAAATTTAAATCTACCACAAAGGAAAGAAGAATCTTTATTATCTATGAAAGATTTTCTAAATATGTCAAGGTCTCTTGAAGACTTACTAAGGGTTTAACACGATCGCTATGCTTAATGGACTGAGCCGCCACCTGATAGCCAGAGATTAAAATCTTGCAATCCGTGAAATTTTCTTCCAAATCGCTAACAAATGTAGCAAAGGACTGGTTTGAATAGCTTTCTGTGATCATTGTATATAAATAATCTGGTTTTCGGATGGCAATAGCATCCTTTAGGTCGTTCAGCGTAATATTTTGACCCAAGTAGATCACTTTATACCCCCTTGATTGCAATAGATAGCTTAAAAACAGTAAACTAAGTTCTTGAGATTCTCCTTTTGGAAGAAAGATCATAAAGGTTTTGGCTACTTTATTCTTAGTTAGCCCAAGGGTATCAATTGCGCTTAATATCTTTTGTCGAATAAGGTTGCTCATAAAGTGCTCCTGGACGGGATGAATAGATCCTGTCAACCACAAAACGCTAAGTTTGTCTAAAAAGGGATAAATCACAGTAAGCATGGTCTCTTCGAAACCCAATTGATTGATATTCGTCCTTACAATTCGATCAAATTTGGTTTCGTCCATTTCAATCATTGAAATGGTAAGCGCATCCAATTGAGTATGATGTTCGAAGTTAATCTCAGATAGGGCCCCTACTTTTTCTGCAATTTCCGCCTCGTCCATTTTGGCGATGTTCGAAATTTTGTGACCATTCTTATTCAACATAGCCACATTCAACAATCGCTTCAGGTCATTGTCTTCATAGTATCTAATGTTGGTCTTGGATCTTTTGGGACATAAAATAGCATACCGTTGTTCCCAAATACGAATTGTATGAGCCTTAATGCCGCAAAGTTGTTCTAAGTCACTTATCGAATATACCGCCAAAACACAATCATTAAATATTCAAATGGAAAAGAAAAGCCAAGTATTAAGACCCTTTTATTCGTGAGGAAAACACAAATAACACCATTTTGTTTATGAATACCTTGGGGAAGGTTCCACAAAAGTACTAAACATACGCTACTTAAAACCAAATTCTCTTGCCTGAAAGACTATAAATATTCAATATTGCGCAACAGATGGACAAAAATGCTGTTTGGATATTAGCAATTGTAAATAAGGTCTAAATTCACATTTGATTGAAGAAACACTACGGGAGATATGGATAAATTGTTAAAAGTTGGAATAGTTTGTTACCCTACATTTGGAGGATCGGGGGTGGTTGCAACTGAATTGGGTTTAGGCCTGGCAAAAAAAGGACATCAAATTCACTTCATAACTTATCGCCAACCTGCTAGGTTAAACACATTTCAGCAAAATATTTACTATCACGAAGTTTCCGGTGAAGATTATCCTTTGTTTGAATATTCTCCTTATGATACTGCATTGGCATCTAAGTTGGTTGATGTAGTCAAATATGAAAACCTTGATTTGTTACATGTGCATTACGCCATTCCTCATGCCGCAGTGGCGTACATGGTTAAAAAAATATTGCTAGCTGAAGGGGGGAAGTATATTCCGGTGATCACTACACTTCATGGAACAGATATAACACTGGTAGGAACAAATAAAGCCTTTGCTCCGGTGGTCGCATTTTCAATAAACAAATCGGATGGTGTTACTGCGGTTTCAGAATACCTAAAAAAAGTAACACACGAACGATTTGACATTAGCAATGAAATAGTTGCTATCCCAAACTTTATCGACTTCGAGCGTTTTACCAAAAAGAATAAGGATCATTTTAAAAAGGCGATTGCTCCAGACGGAGAAAGAATTCTTGCGCATGTTTCTAATTTTAGAAAAGTAAAACGCGTAGATGATGTAATCAAAGTCTTTGAAAAAGTCTACAAAAAAATACCTTGTAAGTTACTCATGATTGGTGATGGCCCAGAAAGACAAAAAGCGGAAGAGCTTTGTCGAAAGATTGGCCTTTGTGAGGAGGTTCGTTTTCTTGGAAAGCAAGATGCTGTGGAAGAATTATTGGCGGTTGCCGATTTGTTCATACTGCCATCAAGTAGTGAGAGTTTTGGACTAGCAGCATTAGAAGCCATGGCTTGCCAAGTCCCTGTAATTTCTTCTAATATCGGTGGAATACCTGAAGTAAATATTCACGGAAAAACCGGGTATTTAAGCCCACTAGGAGATGTAGAAGATATGGCAAAAAACGCCATAAGCTTATTGGAGGATGAAGAAAAATTGGAAACCTTCAGAAAGAATGCACTGGAGCAAGCGATGAAATTTCATATTGATAAGATCCTACCAATGTATGAGAATTATTACAAAAAGGTAATGGAATCTTCTGTTTACGTTAATTCATAAACAGGACCTTAGTAACTAAAGTGTTTGGTTTGCCAAGGTTGTTTTCACTAGTAGAAAAAACCAAGTATACTCCGGAAGAAGCTTTTCTGCCATTGTAGTCTTTTCCATTCCAAACTGCTTGTCCACCAAGTGCAGTTGTCTCGTAAACTAATTGGCCATTAATATCGGTAATCTTAACGTCCGCATCTCTTGTTAAACCTTTAATAGCAATTGTTCCTTCAAAATCAGGATTTACAGGATTTGGATAAGCGTATACTTTGCTTTTTACATGAGAGACTTCGCCAATGATCGCATCCGAGCGATAACTTACCATTCCTTTTCCTGTAGCAAAAAAGACTTCTCCGGTTTCTGGATGGATTTTAATATCAGTTATAAAATTATCTGGTAATGGTGAGTTATTAATATCGAAAAAAGCAAGTTGATCTTTTCCATTTGGAGACATTAAGAAAGCTCCGTTAGTTGTTCCAAACCATTTGCGGTTGGCCCCATCGACAGCAATAGACCAAACGTCTTCTGTTTCCAACAAGTTAGCTAGTATGCCATCTACTTCAACAATTTGACGAACACCGGGACATTCTAAATCAAAAATGGAAGGGCCGCAATCAAAGGATACAACGCCTTTGCTTGTGCCTACCCAAACTTCACCATCAAGATCCACTTCTAAGCAGCGCGTAAAGTTGTCTTCAGGAACGTTCGAATTGGTGGCTACTAGATTTACAAATTGATCGTCTCCCTTTACGTCAATTGTTCCGTTATCATCATAAACTACTAATCCCTTTTTATCAACAGTAAACCATTTGTATCCTTGAAAGTCTACGACCACATCCCTTAGGCCCTCGTATTGAGAAAGCCCAGGATGAAAATCATTAATAAGAGTTCCGTCAGTTTTCAGACAAGCCATAGGTCGGTTCGCATTGTTATTGCTGAGCCATAGATTTCCTTCTTCATCAAATGCAAGTCCTGCCACCCGAACAGTGCCAGAAATCACCCCTTCTTCTAGATCAGAATTGTTATCTGAATAATAAGAAAAAACTGGTCCGGGGCTTACTTCTACCAAACCATTGACATGAGTTCCGACATAGAACTTTTCTTTATCCGGACTAACAGCTATTCTGTAAAAACCTATTCCGCCTTGTTCATTCAACACAGAATCTGTTTCTCTTTTATGAAAATCCCATACCCCATCTATGTAAGTATAAATTCCCTCCGCATTTCCTTCCGGCTTAAAGGTTGTTGAAGAAATTCCGTTTGTCGACATCCAAATCTCATCATCACGTAAAGCAATTTCATTAACTTGTACTGATACCGGAGAATTAAAAGTAAGTCGTTCACAATTGTTAGATTCAATTTTCATGTATCTAAATTGTCCCCAAGCATCAGCTGACCAAATTCTCCCTCGGTCATCCTCAATTCCGAATCGGGGACGGTTGATACAACCACCGTTCATTTCTTTTACAAGACCATTACTATCAAATAAAAAAGCTGCGCCATCACATGAGGACATTTGATCATCCACGCAAGAAAATCCTGCTAATAGATAGTCACCTTCTGTGGTAAGATATAAAGGGCTATGGAATTCTTCTCCATATTGATAATTCAACGTACTGTTCTCATATTTATATAGGGTATCGTCGACAGTAACAAAAAGGGCGTTGTCATACGCTGCAATTTGACCCCCGGAATATATTTGCGGAAATCCTTCGTTTACCCCTAGCAGTTCCCAATTGGTTTCATCTTTTAGGTTCACAGAAGGGTCGTCTTGTGCACGATAAATTCCTTCCTCCGTTCCAGCGTAATAAAAACCTTCTAACCATGCCACGCTTAACACAGGAATTCCTAAATCGAGTGTAAAACCAAATTCTCCTTGAATTGGATTAAACTCGACAATTCCAAAAGCCATGCTGAAATAAATTAATGAATCCTTAATCAATTGCATGTTTAAAATATCGCGATTGAAAAAATTTCCATCGCGTTGTAAATTGTTAAAAGAATTCGTTTGATTTTGAAAAACCTGATCAAATTTTGAATCCTTATAACTTACCATTAAACTTTCATTCTGGGGAACGTATAAAATGAACTGCGGGTT
>CALGJW010000269.1 GCA_937930025.1 uncultured Saprospiraceae bacterium
GAATGAGCTACAGCAAATTAATGCACGGGCTTTCTCAAAAAGGTGTTGGTCTTAATCGTAAAGTTCTCGCTGATATGGCTATGAACCACCCTGATACTTTTAAAAGTATCGTTGATTCGGTTAAATAACCAGACCTCTACAAAAAAATAAGGGAGTTGATTCAGTTCAGCTCCCTTTTTTTATTTCCTCTTCGTACCTTCCAGCATGTCTCTTACAAAGGAAACAATGTTGAATCAATTCGTCGCCAAGGACATCTATGCTAACCTTTATCGGATTAGCCAACAAGATAAATTACCCCTTGATCAGCGCTTCGCTTTACTCCAAAGAATATTCTCTGAGTCCTTTATCGACATCTGCAAAGTTGAAAAAATACCATTCAACAACTTATACAGTCGAATGGCTTTCGTGGAGCATCGTCATAGATTACCCAGATGGCTTTCCAGTCGATTACATAGCTTTAGAATTTATTGTAAAAGAGAAAAAAAAGAGGCTAGTGAAAAGCAGGAAGCCTATGAATTTGGAGCAGGTGCGCTTATTCAATTGGTTAAATACTTAACCCAAGTGGATCCCCCTGAGGACTTGCTAGCCGTATTTCCTGAAGACAAGTCCACTATTTGGTATCCTAATTACAAAAAGAACTTTCGGGAATCAGTCAGAGCAACAGTACTTGAAATTGACCCTGAGAAAAAGCTTTTAAAAATCAGTAGCGAGATTAGTCCTAGTGAAACCTTACTTGTACGATATGACATCGAGGAGTACAATCAGGAGTTCTCCGAACAAATAGAATTGATCGAGACTTATATTGGACTTCCTTGCGTCATTCAATTGCTAAAAGTGAAGATCAACGATGCGGAAGAATTAGAACCACGCGTTTTTATTATTGAGCCGGATCTACTCATTGATATTACTGCAATTTCCGAAAGCTTTCAACCCTTCGAAATTTTACCGGATTTTTATATTCTAAAAAAGTACCTCCCCTACTCTGCTGGAATCCCATTGCTTGTGGGAAATGTAGCCAATTATTTTTTAGATGAATTACTTTTAGATGAAGACCGAGCGTTTAAAGATTTGATAAAACATATTTTTCAACTACAGCCATTATCACTGGTTTCGTTATCCGATGAAGATGTTAGGGAATTGGTTCAAAAGGCCAAGATTCATTTTTTAGTCTTAAAGGATATGGTGAAAAATGGATTGCCTCGCGCGGATATAGATCCAAAAAACATCTCTTTAGAGCCAACTTTCTTTTCCTCAGATCATGGCATACAAGGAAGACTTGATTTATTTTATCCGAATCCTGATCATCCTGCAATGGTCGAATTGAAATCTGGAAAAGTTTACAAGCCTAACACATACGGTTTGGCTAGAAATCATTACACCCAGACATTGCTGTATGATCTA
This sequence comes from uncultured Saprospiraceae bacterium, assembly GCA_937930025.1. GTDB lineage: Bacteria > Bacteroidota > Bacteroidia > Chitinophagales > Saprospiraceae > JABDJM01. The sequence goes on from CALGJW010000269.1 coordinate 1,402, forward strand.
TTGATTAAGTTTACTTTCAATCAAAAACTCAAGCCTACTAACTATATTTTATATTCTCAATTTGCAGAAGCACCACTTCGGTTTGCACCGCCAGCTTTTAATCATCAATCACAGGCGATGCAAGTTCGAAATGACATCGTCTTTTCTGAATTTAGATTATCTAAGTTAAATCAAGAAGAAAACTTCGCTGAAAATAATTGGATTTACCAATTCACCCCAACCAACTACCCAAAGTTAAAAGGTTTTCACCAACGAGATTTACAACGGTTCTCAAAGACGTTGAATGATGCTAGTGCCATTGAGAAAAATTTCTTTTTCCACTTTTCTAGTTTTATCTCAAGAGAACAATTGATAGCTAAGATCGGAGTTCATGGGTCAGAACGAAGACAAGGGCAAGCGGCACTTTGGTTAGATAATTTACAAACAAAAAAGGATAGGTTTGATATTTTAGAGGATCTACATTTAGCCTTAAATGAATCTTCTCAAAAAGAACCATTTCTACATTTTGAACGACGTTCTGAAAATCGATTATCTAATTTCCGAAAAGGAGATATAGTTATTTTCTACCAAGAACCAGCCGTGGATGAATCTCCGCTACACTATCAACTTTTCAAAGGAACAATCATTAGCATTGAAGCTAACAAGGTTGTATTGAGATTAAGATACAAGCAATTTAATCCCAAAGTTTTTGAGACGGGTACTGCGTGGCGAGCCGAACATGACATCATGGATGTTTCTTTTACGAATCTCCATAAAAGTCTATATAACTTCTTGGCAGCAGACAGTAAAAAGAAAAATCTTTTACTCGGGATAACTCCACCAAAAGTTTATCACTATCCAATTAAATTAGAAAAACCGGTGGACCTAAGTGATCATCAATATAAAGTCTTACAAAAGGCATTGACTTCGGAAGATTACTTTTTGCTCTGGGGTCCTCCAGGAACGGGAAAAACTTCTGTGCTCCTTCGACATTTGGTGAATCAATTATTGCAAACGGAAACGGATGACATCATGTTATTGGCGTATACAAACAGGGCCGTAGATGAGATGTGTGAGGCCATAGAAAAAATTGGAGAACACATTCGCCCTTCTTATCTAAGAATTGGCTCAAGATATTCGACGAAGGAAAATTTTGTTGAACAATTACTTCAAGTTCAATTGG
>CALGJW010000270.1 GCA_937930025.1 uncultured Saprospiraceae bacterium
ATTACTGACGTTTTTTCTTTTTTCCCTTTTGATTTCCTGCAATCATGCGGATCAATTGCCTTTTGAGGAGATCGTTTTGGATTTCAATGAAAGTAAACTAAGCAAGCGAGGAGATTTTCAGATTCGTTTCAAAAAAATTGACAATGATTCTAGATGCCCATCGGACGGAATTTGCAATTGGCCAGGATTAGGAGTGGTGATTATTGAATTTGTGTCAAATGATATTATCAAAGAAAGAACTTTGAATGTAAATGAAATGATTAAATATTTTGAATCAACCAATTTTAAGGACCGTGAAATAACCTTGTTGGAGTTGGCGCCCTATCCAGTTAATGCCGCAGGAGCAGTTGAGGAGGAAGATTATCAGATAAAAGTAAGAATAGAATGAAAACAACGAAATTCTAAAGCTAACCCGAGACATTAATGTCTATTGTTTAGAAAAGGGTCGTATTATCAAATGCGACCCTTTTATTTTTTGAGAAATTTTAACTTGCAAGTTTATATCAATAAAAATCATTTAACATATTTCCGGTTTTGAAGGAATAAAGCCTTTCTATTAGTTGTTGAAAAAAATATTCTCTCATTTTTTTTCAATTTAATGCTCACCTAATCGATACCCAATTTACATAGTTTATACAATGCAGATCAGTTAATCAAGTTTGAATTAATCTCCATATGGAGTTTAATTTGAAGAATTATCAAATTGTAAAATTTTCTAAAATGTATTATAGATTTTACTTTTTGTATTGAGGTGGAGTGTAAGAAATCGAATTTCTTACTGCTGCCTATCCAATCTGTTGGCTATGAATTTTTTTAACCATGAGATTTGAGAAACAATTATTATTCAAATTTCAACAAAATGATTTTTTATGAAAGCTAAAACACTTTATCTAATGTACTTATGTTTAATGAGTGCAGCCTTGCAAGGTCAGGTAACATTAGAAAGCACTTTCGATGTAAAGCACAACTTTCAACAAGTATCTTCTCGGAGTTACTATGTTGATGGAATCGATCTTCTCAACTCCCAGGAACAATTGAAATATAGACCCTCAAGAGAGGTCGACAATATTTCGATTTTTACTACAGAGGATGGACAAAGAGAAATGGAAATTGTCCATGTTGAACACAGTAATCTTAGCCCTGACTGGCTTGATCAACCTGCGAAGACTATTGTATCGGGATCTAAAATTTATTCTTTGGATAGGGAGGGAAGGGTATTTGTAGAACTACCTCATTCTGAAAAATCTGAGCAATTGTTTAGTGAGTATGAATTACCAGTAGTTGAAAATTTTATTTCGGTTACCTCCACTGATGTAGATATTTTGATTCGAGATGGGTATGGAGTTAATTATTTGACTCCTTCGCGAATTATGATATCCTCTCCGAGAGCACAACTCATAATTGATAATGAAGAACTTTACTATGCTACGGAAGTATTCGATAGGGATGGCGTGTCAGTCACAAAATCTGAAAGTTGGTTTCAGGAGGTGTCCAATCAAATTGTTCCCCTAAAAAATAGATACAGCTATCGAAAAGACAATGCCCTTGGTCTCTGTGCGACAGAAGTAATTGAAAAGAGTTTTGATCAATATCAAATTGAGACAAGAACGAATGAACGGTCTTCAAGAATTTCTAAAAACGAAAAAATCAACTATGAAGTTGAGATATATCCAAATCCTTCAAATTTAGGTTTTGTCAGTCTTAAGGTTGACGGCAGTCTGAACATCAGTGAAAAATTGGAGGCTTTGACCATTTCGACTATAACAGGAAAACGAATTGATGTCAGCTATAGGATTGGGTCAAACAGCTTAATTGTCATTGATACCGAAAATTTACTTGCTGGTACCTATGTAGTTGACCTGAATTTGGGAGGGAAATTAATTTCTAAAAAACTAATCATTCAAAACTAATATTATGAGAACTTTACTAATAATTTTTATATCGAGTTTTTTACTCAATACCGTTTTTGCACAACCTTGTATTCTATCAAATGAAAATAGGGTGACAGTTTTAAAAGGCCCAATTGGTGATGATCCATCTATCATATTTGGAGAGCCGCATGATCTATCTCCTCCAGTAGTAAATGATCTTTTTGAGGAAGACCGCGTGATTGGATTTGTACATGGTCTAGGTGGAAGTCCAGATGGTTGGGTACCCGTTGCTGCTGATATTGATGCAAGATATCGAGCAGCTCAGGTAAGACCGACCTATTCGCAGCAGTATGATTTGTTTCTTGCCGGAGAAGATATTCACGTTCAAATGGGTGTCTTGGCCGATGGTTATAACGATGACTTAGATATTGATCCCAAGGATAATTTCCTAATTGGTCACAGTCAAGGAGGGTTAGTTTCCAGGGCGGCCTATATGAATTATATTCAAGAAGGTCAGCCATTGGAAAATCGAAACTTTGGAGGGATAGTTACGCTTTGTTCTCCACATAAAGGAGCTCAGTTTTTGAATATTGTAAAGCAAGCGCCAGGGTATCCAGCTGGTGTAACTCCCGCAGGAATATTTGCCGATAATGCTATTGAAATGCTTAGTAAAGGTCCGGTAGCAGAAGAAATTGAAAAGCTCCCTGGGTTCTTAGTGAATTTATGGGGTATCGATGAGACTGTTGAAAAACTAATTGATAAAATTAGCAATATCGTAACCACCACGCTCCTTCCAATTGTATTTGGTGGTAATAACGATCCTATTTCTA
>CALGJW010000271.1 GCA_937930025.1 uncultured Saprospiraceae bacterium
ACAAGGCTTGTGAAGACATGGGTTCTGTAATTTTTGATGCTGATGGTGATAAGGATTTAGATTTATTAGTAGTAAGCGGAGGGGCGGCGATGAATGTTGGCAATCCCGCCTACATCGATAGGTTATATTTAAATAATGGAAATGGACAATTTACAAAGTCTTCTAACTTTCCCGTTTTGAAATCCGCTGGATCCAAAGCAGTTGCCTTCGATTACGACGAAGATGGAGACGAAGATCTATTCATTGGTGGTCGATGCATACCAGGTTCTTATCCCAACATTCCAGCAAGTTATTTATTGAAAAATGATGGTAAAGGAAAATTCACAAACGTTTCAAATACGGATGGAAAAAACATTTGTAGCTTGGGCATGATAACCGCTGTGGCCACCGCCAACATTTTAGGCGATGAACAAAGTGAGTTAATCATTGCTGGAGAATGGATGCCTGTTTCAATTTTTTCCTATTCTAATAATTCCTTTGAAAACAAAACCATAAGTGCCGGTCTCGGTGATTCCCAAGGATGGTGGAATAGTATTTCCATAGCTGATATTGATAGCGATGGTGATCAAGATATCATTGCAGGAAACTTGGGTAAAAATTCTCGTTTGAAAGCTTCCAATAAATCACCGATCAAACTTTACGCAAATGATTTTGATAATAACGGACAAGTAGATCCAATCCTGACTTTTATTCATCAAGGAAAAGAATACCCATTTGCAGGTAGAGACGCTATTGTAAGTCAACTGCCATTTGTAAAAAAGAATTACCCACGATATGCCAAATATGCAAAAGCAACTATGTCAGATATTTTTGGTCAAAAGTCATTGAAGGATGCGCAAGTTTTTGAAGCTAATGACTTTAGCTCCAAAGCGTTTATCAATAATGGCAATGGAAGTTTTAGGTCACTTGATTTACCCACTGAAGCACAAGTAGCTCCGATCATGGCCTCGACCGTTTATAATCTAGATGGAAAGCCAGGTAATGAAATATTTCTTTCTGGCAATTTTTCAGGAGCAGATACAGAGTCAGGTGTTTATGATGGGTTTAATGGCCTAGTGCTACGTTTTAAGAAAAGTAAGTGGGAAGTTTTAGATCATGCTGAATCTGGCATTTGGATACCGGGAGAAGGAAGGTCTTTGGAAATAGTGAATCGCGGTGCTAAGAATCCGATGTTGGTGGCTACTCAAAATAATGGAGGGGTGTTGGTTTTTAGGTAGATTGGTTTTTTTGAGCAATCTATTTTTGGAGTTATTCCGGTCTTATGTCCGTACACTTGCGACTTGCGGTTCTTGGATGCGTCCGCCGACCAATGGGTTGAAAACAATTACGTCTTGATTTTGACAAATTAATTCATGATTGAATAATCAATTACGTCCCGAATTTGACAACCTAATTCATTCTTGAAGCCTGCGGACCTTTGGTGCGCCTGCCGACCAATCGGTTGGAATCAATCCTATCCCCTCCACCAACCCACCTCAAGATTTTTCTCCCAACCCAAAATCTAATTTCCCTATCTTTCCACCTCACTATTTTATCAAATGAGCAATTCAACCAGGAATTGGATTTTATTTCTATCACTACTCCTAATAACCGGAGTTGTAATCAACCTTACAGCCGAAGCAGATCCTTTCTGGCCCGGGCTACTTGGTATTGGTTTTTTTTACACCATCATTTTCTGGATTGGCACTCGAGCTGAAAAAGATAACTCCTCAGAAGATAAATCTTTCCTTTTAGCTGGAAGAAAAGTACCACTCTACCTAGCAATATTTACTATGGCTGCTACTTGGGTCGGAGGTGGATTTATCAATGGCACTGCAGAAGCAACTGCAGCCAGCGGATTGGTATGGGTACAGGCTCCCTGGGGATATGCATTAAGCTTAATTATCGGCGGTATATTTTTCGCTAGAAAAATGAGGCGATTTCAATTTCGCACAATGCTAGATCCTTTAGTGCAACGTTTTGGCGAAAAATTAGGCGCGCTGTTTTTTCTACCGGCATTGCTCGGAGAATTATTTTGGACAGCGGCAATCCTGACTGCACTCGGAACAACCTTTGCAGTAGTTGTCGGAATTGATACTAGATTGGCATTAATTATCTCCGCCGTGATCGCCATTTTTTACACTTACCTTGGTGGACTTTGGGCAGTAATTCGAACAGATTTTATTCAGTTTATTTTATTGATTGGAGGACTTATTTTAGTCCTTCCTGCTGTGCTTGGAAGTGCAGGTGGACTCTCAACTGTTTGGCAAGTATATGTTGAAAAATTTGGTGAAGCCGCCACAATTTTTCCCTCAAAAACTGCCTTAGGGTCGTATTACTGGAACTGGTGGGATTATGCCCTTTTGTTAATCTTCGGTGGGATTCCATGGCAAGTATATTTTCAAAGAGTGCTCTCTGCGAAGAATGAAAAAACCGCCCAATGGCTTTCCATCATCGCTGGTGTTATTTGTTTACTGGCAGCCATACCTGCCATTGGCATTGGCATGGTGGGAGCAATTACTGATTGGGAAAGCATGGGACTAGCTGGACCGGCAGATAGCGCCTCTACATTACCCTATGTTATTCGTCATTTGTGTTCACCAATTATAGCTATAATCGGATTAGGAGCAGTGGCCGCAGCGGTCATGTCAAGCACGGATTCTTCCATGTTGTCCGCAGCAAGCTTGGGAAGTTGGAATGTCTATCGACCGTTGATAAATCCATCGGTCAATGAATCAGGGATAAAAAAAACAACCAAAAATTTGATTCTTATAATTGGGGCAACAGCAACATTAATTGCTTTAAATATCACATCTGTATATGAACTTTGGTTTTTATGTTCAGACTTTGTCTACTGCCTTTTATTTCCTCCATTAGTTTGGGCGCTTTTTGATTCCAAGGCCAATTGGATTGGTGCAGTTGTAGGAGTTAGTGTTGCTTTTATATTGAGATTTGGCGGAGGGGATTCCATCTTAGGATTACCAATTTTAATTCCTTATCCAATGGTCCAAGACGGCGTGGTGCTTTTTCCTTTCCGTACAGTCGCCATGCTTTCAAGCCTAGTGCTCATTCCAATCATTTCAAGATTTACATTGAAAATTGCTCCAGCAAAATTATTGGTAAAAGTTACTGATTAGTAAGTTCCGAAATATCTTCTTATAGCCCACTCTAATGCTAATAACCCTAAGGCCAGCAAGGCGATCCATTTAAAATCAATAACTGACTTTGTAGAAGAACTTTGATAAATAATTGGTTTAAGTTTTGAGCTATTGACCAATTCTTCCGCCAATTTATCAATATTGCTCGGAGCATAAACCGACCCACCAAATTTTTGGCTCAATAAATTTAGCATTCCGTGATCTGCCGTTGTGTTAAACAATTCAAGTTGAATAGGCTCCACGCTGAATTGACCGGAGAATGCAAAGACTTCACCCGCAGAGGTGGTCTTGGCTTTAAAGGTATAGTTACCCACTGGAAGTACTCCAGCTTTTAACATATAAGCTTTAGTAGTTTTACTAAAAGTAAAATTGTATTGCTTGCCGGATTGAGAAGTGATTGAAAGAGATGCTTCTGGATCATTGATCAGTTGATAACTTTGGTTGTACAACTCTGCATCAAAAACCACCGGCTCATTTTCCTTAAAAATATTTTTGGGCAATGCCACTCTAAATTTTCGTTTATCTTCTTTAAGGCTTAAGTATTGAACGATTTTAGATATTAGTTCGTTAAAATTCTGATGGTTTTCATTTTGTAAATAATCAAACAATCGCCATCTCCAAATCCCCTCACCGGCTAACACACCAATTTTTGTATCATTTTTCTCCCCAATACTCAATAGCGGATACTTCGTTTCCACCCGACCAATTTTTTGGTTGAATAATACCTCTCCTATCCCTTTAGTTGAATATTCTCCAAATGGTGCTTGTAATGGTGGATATTTTCTTACCGCTGTTTTTAGTTCATCCGACAGGTTGAAAAAATTAAAATTATCAACATTGTCAGCGGTAACTGCATTGCTATTTGCTCCGGTGGTTTTTATAGAAAACAAAGGTTGCTTCTGGTTGAATAATGGTATACTCGACCGCTCTCCTAAGATATACCAAATCGGAGTTTTATTTTTCTCTAAATTATTTATAACAGTAGTAATCGGTAACTTCCTACTTGGTAACTGATGAAGAATTGCAAAATTGTATTCCCCAATATTACCATTGAAGTCCTTGGCATAATTTACAGTGACTTCATAATTTTTATTATTATTCAACGATTGCTTGATCGCAAAAATATCGGGATGCGGGCTTTCTGCCAAAACCAGAATTTTTTGCCGAGCATCTAAGACATCGATAAAAAAGTCTTTGCTATTATTTGCTCTTGTGCTTTCATTGCTGATCGCAGATAAAGAAACCCGGAATCTTTGGATACCAGCTTGATCCGCTGCAAGCACAAATTCCTTTGTGTTGAAATAATCGTTTTTGTTAATGTTGATATTTGCGGATTCTAGTTTAACCGGCTTTCCCTTTACGATTTTCGAAACAGTTAAGGTAGAATTTTTACCCATCAGGTTTCTAGCCGCCACATCAACTTGAATGCTAAATTTATCACCAAGGTACGCGATGTTATTATGCAAAACTCTTTTGGCGATTAAGTCCACTTGAGGTGTGGTATCTCCCAACGCAATGCTATAAACTGGCGTTCCTATTTTTGCCGCTCCGTATAACGGACTTGCTCCTTCATTATAAATACCATCAGTGGCCAAAACAATAGCTCCGAGATTTTGATTGTCGTAGAGCTCCTCCACTTCTTTAAACAGCTTTGAAATATTAGTGACTTTATCATTAAAACTAGTATCCAATCCTTCTCTTAAATCTTTACCGAAGGAATAAGTTTTTAAGTCAAATTTTTCTCCTAATTTATTTTCTAGATTTTCTAAAGCACCTAGATAGTCAGTCAGTTGTTGATCGGTAAAAGATTTGGCAATAGACTCGGAGGCATCCTGCGCTAAGACGATGACCGGATTTTTGGACTCAGTGATAAATGATTTAATCAATGGAGAGAGTAAAAGACCAGCTAATAAGGTAACCGCAGTTACACGAAAAAAGCCTAATAAGATGGGCAGCCATGTTTTCCAATCCTTATTCGTCTTGGCACGGAAATACAACAAAAAGGCGTATATCAATCCTAGAAGAAGACAAAAGAAAAGTAAGTATGTTGGATATTGAAAAGTTATATTTTCCATGTATTTGCTGTCAACATCTCGCCAGTTTTCTCCCCAGCAATTCGACCTATATAACACGTAAAAAGTGGGAGAAAAGTTGCGAGTATGCCCCGCTTTAAGGCTTCGGTTTTAACTAATAATTAATGTCATTAAGCTTTTAACTATCCCGAAGGTAGTATATACTTACGATTTACAAACAAATTGGAGATTTTGTTCGTTAAAAAGGACAGCTTACCACAATCAACATGATCAAAAAACTAATAGCGGCAGTAATCATTCTGCATTTCGGAATCGCCAGCGCCATGGCGGCTTATATTTTATTGCCAATGGACGAGGATCAAAAGGATCATCTCAAGGCCTACGGGATTACTTATTGGGTCTTAGATAATCAGGTCGAAGCACATTGGTTGCTCAATTACCGGGGAGGAAGCTTTGCCTTTCCACATAATGCAGCCTTTGAAAAGGAATGTTTGACTAGAAATGTGAGCTACGAGATCATTGCCAATGGTCAATTCACAAAGATTTTAGAGGAAATAGCAGATCCTGAGGTGAATCAAGATGCCATAAAGCTAGAAGTTGCACCAAAAGTGGCTGTTTATACCCCTGAATTTAACAACAAAGGGGAACGGGTGCAGCCTTGGGATGATGCGGTGACTTTGGTTCTGACCTACGCAGAAATTCCATATGAAACTGTTTATGATCGAGAAGTCTTAGAAGATAAGCTCGCGGAATACGATTGGCTTCATTTGCACCACGAAGATTTCACAGGTCAGTATGGTCGTTTTTATCGCTCTTTTAGTAACCACGCTTGGTATAGAGAGAATGTTAAAAAAATGGAAGCCTTGTCTGAAAGCCT
>CALGJW010000272.1 GCA_937930025.1 uncultured Saprospiraceae bacterium
AACACTTTTTTAGGTTTTGCTCTGTAAGAAGCGGAAATGGTTCTCGACATCAAATTTAGCTAAAAGATTTACTCAATCTAATAAAAAAGAGGCAAACCGGTTAGAATAAAAACAAATGTTTTTATATTTGTAAATTATTTATAACCAACAAGTTACATCATGTACAATACAACCAAACTTTTAGCCATTACCCTACTTCTAACAATGCTGGGATGTTCTGCAAATTCAAGTAAAAATGTTGAAAATTCAACGGATTCAGCTATTGTAAAGGAAATCCAATCCCTGGATTCCGTCAGTCAAACATTAGAGAAAAGTACCTTAGAAATAGAAGCAAATATCAAATCCGTGGAGTCAGCTATTGATGCCTTAGATGACTTATAACAATTTTTTGCGTCTTAAGGGTATCACATTTAAACACAAATAATATCTCATATGAAAAAATCATTCAAAAAGCTGCTAATTCTTTGCATTGCAGCATTCGTAACGTTTGCTTTCAATAGTCAATTACTGGCTCAACCTGGGAAAGGAAAGGGAAATAAGCAAAAGAAGGAAATGGCTGATCAGGCCAAAGACAAAGTTGGGGAAAAGGCAGGTGAACTTAAGGGTAAAGGAAAAGGAAAGGCTGGTAAAATAAAAGGGAAGGCAAAAGCTCCTTCAGTTGATAGTGATGAGGCAATTGAAAATGGAAAAGGAAAGGTTAAGGAACATTCTAAGGGAAAGGGGAAAAATAAAGCAAAAGATCAGTCCCCTGATGATGATGATGACATGGATCTTGAAGAGGGGGAACGGGTGAAAGATCGTGATAAAAATAAAGGTGGCGAAAATGGCAAGGGAAAAGGAAAAGGAAAAGCCAAGAAGGATGGCGATTATGATGACGACGATGACGATGATGACGATGACGATGACGATGACGATGACGAAAACCTAGGAAAAGGAAACAAGGGAGAAAAAGGAGGAAAGGGAAAGGATCACGAACAGAAGGTCAAAGAGAATAATGGCAAAGGAAATGCATATGGAAAAAACAAAGGGGAGCTAAGCGGAAAGGATTTTGGAAAGGCTCGTTCAGAAGAAGCAAAAAAAACTTACAAGACCAAACTGGAGAAGAAAGAAAAAACGGTTTCCAAAGGGAGTGAAGTTGTAAGAAACGGCAAAGACAAAGTAAAAAAAGCTAAAACTAAATTAGAAAAGGACAAGAAAGACGGTGCAATTGATTCAAAGGAATATGAAATTCGGAAAGGAAAAATTGACAGAGCAGAAAAGGAGATTAAGAACCTAGAAGAAAAACTGAAAAAGAATTCCAAAATTGTTCCTATGCCTGCAGTACAATAAATTCAATTTAGCCCTTTAGTCAGGGAGAAAAAATACAATAAATAGAGAAGTCTTCGACCTTAATCGAAGACTTCTTTATTTTATTACGACAATATAATTTTTGAAATTAATACTTTTAAAATTTGACCAACTTTTATTCATACAGCTCCATCAAATCAGCATTACAAATATCCAGAAACGCTTGAGCCATCCGTTCTGTAACATCCTTAAAAAACAGTTCTCCTTTTTCCACGGTTGCCTTCCTCGGGTCCCCTACTCCAGTATCGGCAGAAATCTCGGACCACTTTCTTTCCGCCCAAAGCCAACCTTCATTGAAGGCTTTTATCTTATGTTTTTTCTCTGCTCCATTTCCTGCAGTTTCTAAAGGCATAACCAAGTCAGGACGAAACTTTAACATCAGGGCCGTTTCCATTTCATCGGCATGATCCCCAGGTTCTTCGAAGTACAAACTTTTATCTAGCATCTTAAACCAATGGGATTGACAGAGAAACATCTTTGGGTATTTCAATCCCAGTTCTCGAAGCATGGTTTTAAATTCATTTCCACCGTGGCTATTAAATAGCATAAGGCGATAAACTCCTTGGCGATTCAAAGTTTGGATCACATCTTCTATGATGGCAAATTGAGTCGATGGATTTAAGTTTATGTCCAGAAATATATCTGCCTGTCCGGTATTTACGCCAAAAGGAATAGTTGGAAGCACAGTAATTTTCGCTCCTTTTTCATATGCTATCCTTGCCGATTCCGCAGCGATAAATTCAGACTCATAGATATCCGTTCCATACGGCAAATGATAATTATGTGCCTCTGTTGCACCCCAAGGCAAAATTGCCAAGTCTATTTTTGCCTCTTTCAAATCTTTCCAATTAGACTCCGCTAGTATATAAGGTCTCATAGTTAAGTTGTTGTAATTTAGTTATTTAAACGGATGCAGCTGTACAAGTTCTTCGGCACGATAAAAGCCCTCCTTGGCTTTTACTTCCCTTCGAACCATTGCCACTTTCTCCTTAGAAATCACAGAAGCTTTATTCCCAAAAGCATTGCGAATGTAAGTCAGTACTTGGGAAATTTCTTCATCGGTTAGAACATTTTCGTAGGGCATCATTGCTACATTGCCAGGATATTCTTTTCCAAGCACAGTCATGGGACCATGCACTCCTTTCAAAGTTAATTTGACCAATCGATCTTCGTTGCCCAATGCCCATTCAGAACCGATGATGGGAGGATAATTCGAAGCAGCCACTCCTTCGCCGGTCCAACTGTGGCAGGTATTGCAATATCCTTCGCGTTGATAAATGGATCTCCCTTTGCGATACAATGCCAAGTCAGCTCCTTTCAAATGATTCGCTTCTTCCTGCGCTTCTGCTTCAATTAATTTATTCTCATTTAGATGCGCTCGAGCAGTTTCAAAAGAAGCTTGCATCCAATCATCCAAACCATTAGCTTCAGCAATCTCCAGGATCGCTAAACCCTCTACTTTGTTCAGCCAAGAGGCTGCAGTAATAACCTCTAGTCGTACTCGACCGTTTGGGTCGCCCGCCAATTTTTTCAACAAATCAAAATAGCCTTCTACCTTGTCGGTATTATATCGCAATGCACGAACCGCCGCGGCCCGAATCCGAAAATCTTTAGCTTCGATTGTCTTTTCTAACAAATCAGTATTCAACTCATTTATTCCCCAGGATGTCCAAAGCCCTTCCAATAAAAAACGTTCGTAGTCACTTGAAGATTCCTCTAAATTTTTCACCCAATTCTGCAATTCTAAACTTACGTCTTCCTTCGGCAATGAGCGCAACCTTCTACGCGATCGATAACGTGTTCTATACTCCGGCAACTTTAGATTGTTGAGCAAAACTTCAATAGAAGCATCAGCAATTTTGGCTGGTTCGACTAAGGGTCTTGATGGATAGGTAATGCGATAGATTCTCCCATGTACATGATCTCGCATAGGATCGCGAGCGTTGTGTTGCATATGACCGATGAGCGTATTATGCCAATCGACAAGATACAGTGAACCATCGGGTGCAAATTCCATATCCACCGGCCTAAAATTCTTATCGGAACCAACGATCAAATCTTGGATATGTTTGGTTTTGAATCCAGTTTCATTATCCATTACACGGTGTTGCTTCATTCCGAGAAAACCGATGGTATTATTCACCAAAAGATCGCCTTGCATCTCTTCAGGAAAATGTCTGCTTGAAATAAATTCTAATCCAGAAGTAGGTCGTACTAAATGTTTTTCTTCAATCAGGTTTTCGCTTTTAGGATTCTGAACTCCGTAACGAGGATTAATTGAGCTAGGCATCATCCATCGAATATCTGGACCAGAAGTTTCTGCAAAAAAGTTTTGCCCATACTTGTCAAAAGCGATTCCCCAGGGATTAGGAATACTGATTTGTGCAGTACGTTCAAGTTTCTTTTTATTGACATCATATCGATAAAAACCTCCATCGGTTCCACGCACAGGACCATATGGAGTCTCCACATTGGTATGTAGAAATACGCCTTCTCCCATGTAGATTGCGCCAGAAGGATCGGCACAAAAAGCAGAAATCACATGATGCGTATCGTGATCATCAAAACCAGACAAAATGATTTCTTGGACATCTGCGCGATCATCTCCATTAGTGTCTTGTAGTAACACAAGATTGGTTCCTTGCGAAACATATACTCCTTCAGCAGCGAATTCAAAGCCAACTGGGATGTGCAATTTATCTGCGAATATTTTTTGTTGATCCGCCTTTCCATCGTTATCGGTATCTACAAGAATTACAATTTTATCATTTGGTTTGGGATCCCCGGGTTTATAATGTGGATAGGTTGGCATACAGGCCACCCACAGTCTTCCTCGATCATCGAAGGAAAGTTGCATTGGATTTGCTAGATCTGGAAAATCCTTTTCTGAAGCAAACAATTCTACTTTGAATCCGTTCGCCAATTTAAGTGTTGCCATCGCTTCATCGTCGTATAAATATTTTTCTGTTCCATTTTTTTCACTGGTTTGGTAATTTGTTTTTACCGGAGTAAGCGACTGTGTTTTTTGGTCTGCTAAGTTTAGGTCGAATGTTTCATTTTTCAAAAAACTCCAAATAGCCGAATCCCTATTGGCAGTGAGTTGTCTGATTTTGATTAATTCTTCCGGATAATTATCGGGGCCAAAAGGCTTATATCGTCTTCCATATACGTGTACTCCGTTTGGTATTTTATAATCGTTGTGCCAAAACCAATTTTTATCATTCACTTTTTCATTTAGGGAAAAACGCGATTGGCTATACGATGATTTACTTCCTAATAACCTTTCGGATAAATATCCCGCGAATTTTTCATAGGCCCTTCCATTCATTTGTAAACCATCGATCGTCCAATTGTCGGGTCCATTAAACCACTTATTCGTCTGATCAAAAACATTTATGAAAGGGATATTTTTTTCAGCAGCGACTTCCTTCATGCACTTTGTGTACATCGAGAGTCTTTTATTTTCGTCAACCCCATTCGGCAAATCAAACTGATCGGAAAGGTCTTCAAAAGCGATAGGAGAAATAAGCACCAGTTGGGCTGCAGTTTTTCCGTTATACTTTTGACTAATAGTGTGATCGATAAACGCGGAAAGTTCCTTACGATATAAATCCACTCCTTTTTTACCTCTAAAAGATTCAGTGCTTCCGAAAAATGCCAGAATGATATCCGTTTGATGGCGAGTCAGCCATTGATCTGGCAATTCTCTAGTTCCTTCACTTGAAGGTTCCTCCAAAAATTCCTTTGGCAAAAATTTTTCAGCCCCTGGAAATGCAAATGGGTGATCAGTCGCGGAATGCGGACGAAATCCAGGTGTATCTCCCCCATCACACATATTCCTAATATACAATTGATGTTTTGGAAATCTCAGCTGTAGTTCGGTTTCAAAACTTCCATAGTTCATCATTCGCGAACAAAGATTCCCACCTATCAGACTGATATGACTATTTGCTGGAATATCAATCAACGCGAGCTGATCAGAGTTGCAATTTTGAAAGAGCAAAAAGAACGGAACAGCGAGAATCCAATACGTGAAATTTCTTATTGGCAATGTTGTCATGAGAGGTGCTTTGCTTTACGGTTGGAAAATACGCTTTTTACTTTAATTCAGTCGTACAAATGGTCACGGGTCATTGGTCCCCGGTCCCCGGATTGTAATGAAATGGTCCTTGGATAGGTGGAGATTTTGGTCACTGGTCACTGGTGCCCGGTCCCTGGATTGTGATGAAATGGGTTTTGGATTTTTAGTACTGGGTCCTTGGATAGGTGGTGATTTTGGTCACTGGTCACTGGTGCCTGGTCCCAGGATTGTGATGAAATGGGTTTTAAGTCTAAGGTGGTTTGGTCAACGTCTCGATTCAGGGGACCTGGGACCCAAGTCCGGTGACCTTCCATTTGGTACTATCATTGCTCCTAATTAACTAAATTTACCTCATGCCAGAATTCGACTTACAGGATCCGACTGATTTAGACATTATGCGCGGGCAATTCAACATGATCTCTCATGAAGAGTGGGATGAATATATTGAGACAGCGGAAGCCAATAACATGGGGTACAAGAATGTCAGAATACTCAATACCGCTAGAAAGAAAGCGGGTATTGCTAAGTATCTAAGTCCGAAAGTCATCAACTGGGTATTGAATTTGGTGGAACAGATTGATGAGGGGGATGATGAGTATGAGGAGGAGGAGGATTAGTCGGTTATGGGTCTCAGGTTCCAGGTCCCCTAATATTATGGTATTGAAAAGTCTCCTATATTGGTTCCTGGTCTTCGATTTCTCGAAGGTCGCCATTAAGTGACCTATGACCCGACACATTTTATATCCAACCACTCCAATGCCATTTTCCAAAGCTGCTTATTCTTCGAACTGAAGAATTTCATATGTCCAATTTCTTTTAAGCCGAGTTCTTTGGGATCCAGTTTGACGATTTCAGTTTTCGATTTTGTAAATACCCTCGCCATATCTTTTACATTCTTTAAGTTCGCGATGCCGTCATCAGTTGCATATACCCATTTAGAAGGAATAGTAAGTTCGTCGTAAAAATGATGATCTATTTCTTTTCCAAAACCTGTTGCACAATACCCAGCCCCATTACACCAACGACTCCATTGTGCTGCTACTTCTTTTGGCAACGGCTCTCCCATTCCAACCCATTGTGAATTTGTTTTTCCAAAAAGAAAATTACTAATCAGAATAAAATAATTTAGGAAAAATGTAGCTGTAATTCTAAATGGATAAGGCATGTTTTTGATCCTGCCTGAAGAAGCGGCGAAGTTGAAAATTGAAGATAGTTCAAAAGCGTTATCCATTAAGCCAACCAATTGTCCTCCAGCGCTATGTCCTACCAGATGATAAGTGGTATTTGGGAATTTTCTTTTAAGTTCTTCGAGCACCGCGGTCATGTCTAATCTTCCCCAGTTGATTAGCGACGCGTTTACATCGTTAATGGACCCATTCTTAGAATTCCCGATTCCACGGTTATCAAAGCAAATAACTCCATATCCATTTTCGGCTAAATAGGTTGCGAAGGAATTGTAGAATCTTTGGCGGATACCAGTAGCAGGACAGATCATTATTGCCGCTTTCAGATCTATTGGCTCGTATAAAGTCGCGCCTAATTCGAATTCATCGGAGCATTGGATTTTGATAAAGGATTTAAGACTCATCTGTCAACATCGTTTTAGCATAGCTGAGAGTAATAAATGTGATGAAGCGTATAGAGTACAACTGGTCATGAATCAATTTATGAAACTAAAACGAACGCCTGATTTTTTCTTTTAAAAAGAGATTTACAAGAAAAGAAGAGCCATTAATGCAATTATAGCAGGTAGTGCTTGTACAAAGAATATTTTCTTTGAGGCTGTAAGTGCTCCGTATGTACCAGCGACGATTACACAAACAAGAAAGAAGATGGCCACATTTTTAGACCAAGTACTAGAAGTGATAAAAAAAGACCAAATTAACCCAACTGCCAAAAAACCATTGTAAAGTCCTTGATTTGCTGCCATTACTTTCGTTGCACTAAACAATTCGGTGGCAAGTGCTCCTTTAAATACTTCTTTTCCTTTAGTTTCCCAAGCGAACATTTCAATCCAAAGAATATATATGTGTTCAGCGGCAACAAGGCCGATTAGCACTTTGGCGATCATTTCCATAACTTGGTTTTTATATGATAATTAAAAATCGTGATTGGCAGATTAAATATAGGAATGTTTTGGTTAACTGGAATGAGTTTGAAATTGGTTGTGTTGATGGAAATTTGAGCGTTGAGGTATGGGGTTAGGGGTATTAATATCTTACGCGCGCGAACTGCCCCCCAGCTAGAGCTTGATCAAGGATGAT
>CALGJW010000273.1 GCA_937930025.1 uncultured Saprospiraceae bacterium
AAGATATCATTGCCATTCTCGGTATGGAAGAACTTTCTGAAGAAGATAAATTAGTTGTACACAGAGCTAGAAGAGTACAACGTTTCCTTTCTCAACCATTCCACGTAGCAGAACAGTTTACAGGGCTAAAAGGATGTCTTGTAGGAATTGAAGATACCATCAAAGGATTTAATATGATCATGGATGGTGAGGTTGACGAATATCCTGAAGCAGCATTTAACTTGAAAGGTGACATCAATGATGTGATCGAGACAGGTAAGAAAATGTTAGCCGAAGCTTAAAACTAATTGCGAAATGAATATTTCAGTATTAAGTCCAGATAAATCAATTTTCGAAGGAGAAATTAAGTCAGTTAAAGTGCCAGGCGCTAACGGACAATTTCAAGTACTTAATAATCACGCTGCAATTGTTTCAGCCTTGGTTAAAGGAGAAGTTACTATCGATAGAGTGGAAGGTGGAACCATGAGTTTTGTAATCGAAAAAGGATTTATCGAAGTATTAAAAAACGAAGTCGCCTTACTTGTTGAAGGCGTTGAAGAATAGCAATACCATTAGCGTTTAATTCGCTGCAAATGGTATAAGATTTAAGTCATCTTTTTTAAAAGGGGTATTTAGCGTAAAAGCTAGTATCCCTTTTTTCTTTTTACAAATGCTTCTCCACGTCCTCTAAATCCTTTTTGGATACAGCGCCAAACCACTTGGTTAATTTTTCCTTCGCATTTTCTTTTACCTCTTTATTGATGTATGCAGAGATAGTTACTAAGCCAAAAGATAAGACGCCAAGATCATCTGTATAACCAATGATAGGACTCAAATCGGGAATTGCATCAATGGGAGAAATCAAATAGCCCAAAGTTCCTAAGACAATATTCTTCGCCCAAGTTGGCGTTTCTTTTCGCTGATAAGCGTAAAAGAGTAAAAGCGCTGCATATACAACCTTAGCTCCAGCAGCCTTGGCAAAATTCTTGAATTTGTCCCAGAGTTTGTTTTCTGAGTATTCCTCGCCGTATTTTTTAAATGGATTCATAAGTAATTGTATAACGACAAGATAGGCGCTCTGGTTCCTAAAGTCCAGTAAGTTGGTCGAATTCCGGCTGATGTCTGTCTTGTTTTAGAACTTTATCTATAGTCAATCCTTTTAAAGAACTGGAAAAACTAATTTTCACTACATTTAAACCATGAGTCAAACAAGGGCCAATTTTCTTAAACATATCGCGCAGACCAGTCCATTTCCTATGATGTTGGATGTTGCCAAAGCGAAAGGCGTATACATCTTTGATCACCAGGGAAAAAAATACTTTGATATGATCTCAGGGATTGCAGTAAGTAGTCTTGGACATTGCCATCCGAAAGTGGTGCAGGCAGTTCAGCAGCAAGCTGCCACTTATATGCACACGATGGTTTATGGAGAATATCTACAAGGACCACAAATTGACTTGGCTCAACTTTTAGCTGCGAACCTTCCTGACACCTTAAACAGCACTTACTTTGTAAACTCAGGAACGGAGGCGGTTGAAGGTGCGATGAAATTAGCAAAACGCTACACCGGGAAGTCAAAATTTATTGCGTGCAAAAATGCTTATCACGGAAGTACACAAGGGGCAGCAAGCCTTATGTCAGATCCCACTTGGACAAGACCCTTTCGACCATTATTGCCAGACATTCATCACATAGCATTTAATTGTGAATTTTGTTTGAAAAAAATTGATGCTTCCACCGCCGCGGTAATTATCGAAACGGTGCAAGGAGAATGGGGAGTTCGAAAACCTAAAAATGGGTTCTTAAAAAAACTACGTGAGCGATGTACCGAAGTTGGTGCACTTTTGATCTTCGATGAAATACAAGCCGGGATGGGACGCACCGGTTCCCTTTTCGCTTTTGAACAATACGATGTAGTTCCTGATGTTTTATTGTTGGCAAAAGGACTAGGAGGAGGAATGCCAATCGGTGCATTTATCGCCGATCAAAAAGTAATGGAATGTTTTACGGACAATCCAATCTTAGGACACATCACCACCTTCGGAGGACATCCGGTTTCTTGCGCAGCCGCTTTAGCGACCCTCAAAGAATTGACAATTACAGATATCATTTCCAAAGTTGAGTCCAAATCAGATTTGATTATTTCTCTTTTGAAGGATCATTCTTTTGTGCTGGATATTCGAAATGCTGGACTGATGATGGCCGTGGAGCTGGCTAGTTTTGAGCAAGTACAACAGGTGATTAATTACTGTTTGGAAAACGGAGTGGTCGTCGATTGGTTTTTGTTTAATGATCGGAGTTTGCGAATAGCGCCGCCGTTAGTGATCAATGAAACGGAGATTCGGGAAGCTTGTGGGGTGATTTTGCGCGGGCTGGATATGCTTGAAGAACGTGTATAGATTTTGGCTAATTTTATACTTATAGGGTGCGACGTGTATAGATTTTGTGAAAAATTATACATATATTGTTCTTTATGTATAGAAAAATCAAAAATTTATACATGTAGATATGCAAAAGCTTCCTCTGCTACCTGTAAAGTTCGATTTTGATACCACCGCAATTCTAAAGCAATTGGTAAGCACCCATAAGGTGTTGGCGGAGCTAAAGGGAATTACAGACTCCATTCCGAATAAAGAAATTCTCATTTCGACTCTAAATCTTCAAGAAGCGAAGGATAGTTCTGAAATAGAAAATATTATTACCACCCATGATGAAATGTATAAGCAAAAGATAGGGATCAATGAACCCCGAGCTGCAACAAAGGAGGTAAAATATTACGAAAGGGCGCTTAGTCTTGGTTTTGAAATGCTTAAAGAAAATGGATTCATTTCGAACAAAATGATTCTATGCATTCAAGAAGAGCTAGAGCAAAATAATGCGGGTTTTAGAAAGCTACTAGGTACGGTATTGAAAAATGATAAAACCGATGAAATAATTTACACTCCTCCACAGGACTATGATAGCATCATTAGTTTAATGAGTAATCTCGAACAATTTATTAATAACGATGAAGGCAACAATTTAGATCCTTTAGTAATAATGGCCATTATACATTATCAATTTGAGAGTATACACCCATTTTATGATGGCAATGGCAGAACAGGAAGGATTATTAATATTTTATATTTAGTAAAATGCAAGCTGCTAAATTATCCAATATTATACTTAAGTCGATATATCAATAAATATAAACAAGAATACTATGAGGGTTTGCAAAATGTGAGAACCACAAATGATTGGGAAAATTGGGTTTTGTATATGCTTCAAGCCATTGAAGAAACGGCCGTGGGAACCACTAAAATAATTAAAGTCTTAAACAAAAAAAGGAACGATCTAAATCGACATATAAAAGATAACTACAAATTTCACAGCCAAGAATTGATTAACCATCTTTTTAAATACCCTTACACGAAAGTCAGATTTTTAGAAAACGATATTTCTGTTTCAAGAATTACAGCTACGAACTATTTAGATCAATTAACTAAAGGTGGCGTTTTAAGAAAAGAAAAAATTGGAAGGTCAAACATTTATATCAACATTCAACTTTTCGAAGTGCTTGCAAATATTGATAGATACGAATGACTTTAGTTCAGCAAAACGCTAAAAAAACAAACTTGGACTCCTTGTTAAGACCTAATAATGCATCTTAACTTCTCACATTCCAACCTTTTCCCTATCTTCCCTAGAACAAAACGAATACAAACATGAGATCAATTGGAATGTACCTAGCCATTTTTGGCGCCATCAGCATTGTACTTAATTTTTTAGGCAGAGAACTAGTGATTTTGTCTTGGGCAGATAATTGGGGTCCGACTGTAGGATGGGCTATCCGCATCGGCATGATTGTCGTTGGATTAGCCATTATGTTTTTAGGACCGAAGGGTGAGGAGGAGCAGGCTGCTTAGTAGAAAGAGAATTTAGTTAAAACGCGTTGATGTGCGAAAGGCATCAACGCGTTTTTTTTGTGGGAGGTAATTTATTATTTTACAATAGAAATTTTTCTGATCAATATAATTCGACTGCATTTTGCCAAAAATACCACAAACCTTGTTGTCCGAAATTGGGAAGCCCGCTATTTCTTTTTGTCTGCTGATTCTCAATTTTCCCCTATCTTTCTAGTAATTCAAAACAGGCCAAACGCTTTAAAGAATTTGTAGTAAGTTCATTCGAAAACATGTTAGGAATATGAATTATAAAATTGTTCGAATTGCGAAATATGTAAAGAAAGGCAAGGAAAGTATAGTGTCTATTCCGTATTTGGAATTTAAAGAATTAGTTGAAAATGATAAAGATCTCAAATGGTATGAAGATGTCGATGAGGGTTTTAAAAAGCGGCAGGCCAAGAGGAAAACACCAGCTTTAAAAAAAAGTGCGACGTATAATTTTAAACCACTACCTGAAACACCAGATTTTCGTGCGACCTTTATCTCTTTTACCGATGATATAATCGTAAGAATTTATGGCAATTATAATGAATCAATTTTAAAATTAAAGGAGATGGCTGAAAAGCTTGACGCCAAATTATATGAATAAGCTTTCAGAGATTTAATAATTTAATCAATGGCCCATCAGCACTACTCAGGAAAATGGATTTTCTACCCTTGGCAAAAAGAGTCCGAATTAGACCATTTGATTCTTAAAGAAGACCTTCTAAAAGCCAATGATTTAGGAGGCATAGGTATTTGTTTTTGTACTGAAGAATTAGAAGACTGGCTTAAGGTCAAATACAAATCACAAGTAATTAAAGTATCAAAAAAAAATTCGGGACTAAAAATACTTCCTGAGCCAAAATTTAAATGGCTAGAAAAAGTTACGATACTAAAATATGAAGATCCATTGATTTTAGATGAAATAAGTTGGCATCATAAAAAGAAACAATATTTCTATACCCTTAAGAAAGGAGATAAGGTTTTGAAGAAAAGATATTTTGATGATGATTTGAAACTCTTTGAGGATAACGCCTAGAAAAGTATAATTGATTGCTCACGCAAATCCCGTGCAATAAAAATTCTCCCAAACACCTAGCGTTTCGACCTCCAGCACATAAAACCTCTTAAAACCAGTTAAATCTCCACCCTCACTCATTCATCACGTCCTTTTTATCATATCGAAACTTATTGCGAACTAATTTCAGCTGAATTTTTCGATCCTTCTTGTTAGCTATTATTTCGAATTCCATTTTGCGCATGACAAGTTTCCAAAGCAACTCTGCTTTGAGTACTCCATTTGAATGGCCTTCTATACGATAAAGAATATTTAAGCCGGGATCTTCTTTACCATTTATTATTCTCGAAAATTTTGTTTCATGAATGCTTAAATCTTCGGCTAAGGCTTTTCTTTTTAAATTGAAAATTTGAACATATTTTTTTAGATAAGAATCAAATGTATGACCTCTATCGAATGTCTCTAAGGTTAGGTAGTCTTCAATTTCATATTTTAATTTCAATAGGCCAGCATATATTCTGCTAGCATCACTTAACTGATTTAAGCGTTTGAACCTTTCAATGCTTAATAATTTATCAGCAGCCTTTTTATCTTCTACCGATAAGTTATGTTTTGGGATGGAGTATTCTTTATTCGTGGCCATATTCCAAATATTTTTCTATTAATAATTCACTTCTTTCAAAATCGATGGCCAAATGTCTACCGAATTGTTCGAAGCCATACTTGTCTTTGTAATGCTTTATTAATTTCGTTTTAGGAATCAAAGAAACGAAACCAAAAAAATTCAATTTGAATGCCAATCTACAGGCATAGGCGATTAGAATACAAGCAACATTGTCATAGAGTTTATCTTTGCCGACATTGCTTTTGGCTAATTCAAGCAAAGAAATTTCAACCCTGAGTTCTTCATCATTTATTTTCAATGAAATCAAGCCTAAAATTTGATTTGATTTTTTAATCTCGAGTTTGTAAAGCAAATTTTCGCGTTCCAGATTCCAATCAAATTCAAAATCTTCATTCCCCGCAATTGTTTCTGGAGTAAATTCCGAAATTATTGCCAGCTCTTTTCTCTGTCTTTTGGTATTGATTACATACACCCTTCTAAGATAAGAAACTTTACTAAATAAGTCAAGTAAATTGCAAATTTATTATCAGCTAATGCAGCCAATAAGCATGAAATAGGGGCAAAATAATTCCATTAGTCGGATTTGGCGCAAAGTTCAACAAACTGCAATCCCTTCTTTTTTGAATGGAAAATAGATATATCCGTTCTTTATCCAATCTTATCCAAAAGGGCTTTGATTCTGACATAATTTAATCGTGAGGAGCACAGGGCCCCTTTAAATGGCCGCTCTTAGAAGCAAATAGATTATATCCCCCATTGACTTAATGGAACTTATAAGTTACATTTGTGTTGTATGACTAGAGTACTTGAGGTATACAAGGAATATTTTTGGGAGTTCTTTAATGAGCTTCCTACAGAAGTACAAGAGAAGATCGAATATGTATTTGAAATCATCATATCTGTCGATCAAATACCTAAAAAATTCTTTAAGCATGTAGTCGACGGAATCTATGAAATAAGAGTTAAGAGAGATGGTAATATCTATCGAATATTTAGCTTTTTTGATGATGGTAAATTGGTGATCTTATTGCATGGGTTCCAAAAGAAGAGCCAAAAGTTGCCAAGTAAAGAAATTAAAAGAGCCAAGAAACTTAGAAAAATGTATTACGATGAAAAAGAAAAACCCTAAGACCATCAACGATTATCTAGATGGTAAATATGGAGAAAGTGGTTCTAAAAGTAGAACTGAATTTAAGCAAAAAGCTCAGGCTTTTATGATTGCAGAATTGGTTAAGGGTGCACGTAAAAAAGCAAAATTGACACAAGAAGAATTGGCTCAAAAAGTACAATTAAAAAGACCACATATCTCAAGAATAGAAAGAGCGGAGATTGACGTTAGAATCTCAACTTTGCAAAAAATTGCTCAGGGTTTGGGCGGTAATCTTTCAATTAGATTCGACCTATAAAATAGTTAAAGATTTATAACGGAGTTTATACAACTTCAGCTTATCATCACTCCCTAACAACCCGCCCCACAAAAACATCCCCGCTCTCAAGCGCTTCAACCTCCAGCAAATAAACCCCAGTCCCAAGACCAGAGATATCTAAAAAGCTATCCGAAAGCTGGCCAAAGTCAACCAACTGTCCCAAGGTAGGATAAACCCGAAAGGAATACTCCCCAAAAGGTAAATCCGAAAATTGAACAACTCCACTAGTCGGATTTGGCGCAAAGTTCAATTGATTTCTGCTAGGATTAAAAAGAGAAGAAACTTGTGGCATTTCATTTTCAAACCAATAAAACCGATCCCCATTGGTGACCATTACATCAAGGTCTTGATCTAAATCTAAGTCAGCAAGATCAATGGTTAAAGCCGGAGCTACGCCCGTTAGCTTTATTCTTTCAAAAGTAAAATCACCATTGTTTTTATACCAAAGCACATCGTCAGAGTTATCTCCTGTGATAATTTCCGCATAACCTTCGCCTGTCAAATCTCCTGCAGCTCCAGTTCTCCAACGTCCGGAACCGAGGCCAAAATCATAGGTGAATAGTTCCTGCTTTTCAAAATTGCCATTGTCTTTAATGGTCCAGGCGGCGCAGGCAAAATTACTGACTCCTATAATATCCATGGTGCCATCATTATTGATGTCTCCTGTTGTTACTTCTACGAGATCTCGAAAGTTGTCTGTTTCTACATTTTTGAAATTGAAACTCCCAGTTCCGTCATTGATGTAGGCTCGTACTTGCAGTCCCGAAAATTCATCAAAGCCGAGTACATAATCTAAGTCATTATCATTGTCCAAATCTCCCAATGTGAAGCTGACCAGGTCAGTTGTCCAAGGCGGAATAGCTTGCTTATCAAAGGTTCCATCTCCGTTGTTGAAATAAATCACTATTCTTTTTTCATCAGTATTGAGACCCATGATATCCATGTCTCCATCATTGTCTAGGTCTCCTAGCTGATTCCATTCTGTTCCTGACACGCCTAGGGCTTCCAATGTGAAATTACCCGCACCGTCATTAGTTAGTTGATGTAAGTCGAAATTATCTGTAGCCGCAAATATCACATCCATGTCTCCATCTGCGTCCATGTCGCCCGAGGCTAATTGTCCTTTTGCATTAGCGGTGATACTTAACACCTGTTCAGTGAAATTAACAGGTGTAGTGGCGTCATTAATTAAAAAGACCAATTCACCTCCGTCTCGTCCTAGGACATCAGGGTAATTATCTCCATTGAAGTCATCAACGGTGAATTGCAAAACGGTTGTGTTAATATTTCCTTCCGTGAAGTCTTGGGCACTAAGAGAAAAGGAAAAAAGAATAGCTAAGGTGGAGTAGAATGTTTTCATATTTAAATTTCATTTTTATTGTTACGTGAAATAACACAAAAGGAATAAAATATTCAAACATATGGTTAGGTAATTTGGAATTAAATTTCGATACAATTAAACCAAACCAAGATCAGAAAATGCACCTTAACTTTAACAACAAATTAATACCTTAACCCCCAACATCCATGAAAGCTCAATCGTCTTATTGTTATAAATAAAAAGGAATAGATTTTCAAACGCAAAAAGAAAGTTCAGATGAAAAATTTAGTACTAGCCTGCCTTTTAATCGCCTCCCTTTCCTCCTGCATCACAGAATACACTTGCTCCTGCTCTGGCGGAGGCATAGACGCCTTTCAGACGGATATCAATGCCGCCACCCAATCCGATGCCGATGATCAGTGTGCACAAACCGAGGCAAATGCTGAGGCGGCCAATAATGGCGTAGATATAACCTGTTTATTGCAATAGCGTTTCATCCTTTTTCACCATATCATCCTATTTTTACTCTTGATTCTGAAGGGAATCTACTGGGACCTAAAGTCGTTGCGACTTGGGTTTTGTGCTTATATAATGTTCAAACATTATATTTTAATTATATTCGTGTCTTTATTTACACTTAATAACTTAAAATGAAAAACTTATTAAACCTCTCAGTAGTAATTTTAGCCTTGATGGCTTTTACTTCTTGCAAGAAAGATTTTACTTGTTCTTGTACAGTACTTGGAGATACAATTGATCTACCTATTACGGGTGCTTCTAAAAGTGATGCAGAAGATGCGTGTGATCTTTCACAAACAACTTACCAAATTACTGATACAGCAGCAACTTGTTCTTTAAAAGAAAATTAAATAAAAATTTAGGCGGCCTTCGGGCTGCCTAAATTTTTATGCCTGGAAGTAACTCTCTACTTCCCCAAAACAAAAAAGCAGCTCCATCTCTGAAGCTGCTTCCAATCTATTGTTCTAAATATTTATATCTCAATAAACCAGAGACTATAATTCTTTTCTTAACCTCGCCACTGGTACATTCAATTGCTCTCGATATTTCGCCACCGTTCTTCTCGCAATATTATAACTACGATCTCTCAATAAATTTTTCAACTTTTCATCTGAGAACGGCTTGCGCTTATCTTCTTCGGCAATAATATCCGTTAGGATTTTTTTCACTTCAAGCGTGGAAACTTCTTCTCCCGTACTTGTCTGTAAAGATTCTGAAAAGAAATCTTTAAGACGCATCGTTCCGAATTCCGTTTGAACGAATTTAGAATTTGCTACACGACTAACAGTAGAAATATCTAACCCTGTGATATCTGCAATGTCCTTTAAGATCATTGGCTTCAAAGTCTTTTGGTCTCCAGTCAAGAAGTAATCATATTGATACTGCATGATAGAATACATCGACTTGTACATCGTCTGCTGACGTTGAAGGATGGCATCGATAAACCATTTAGCAGAATCAATTTTTTGCTTAATGAAAAGTACCGCTTCCTTTTCTTTTTTATCTGTACGCTTATTCGCTTTGTTTACTTTATAGCTTTGTAACATATCCTTGTACTGCTCATTGATTCTCAAGTCAGGAGCGTTACGAGAATTTAAAGTTAAGTCCAATTCTCCATCGCGATTTACAATTGTGAAATCTGGAACGATGTATTGACTGGTTCTTGAGCCAGAACCCTTGTATCCACTTGCTGGCTTTGGGTTCAACTTAAGAATCTCTTCTATTGATGACTTTAACTGCATCTCAGAAATCCCTAAATAACGTTGTAATTTTTGATAATGCTTTTTCGAAAACTCATTGAAGTATTCATCAATGATCCTACGAGCAATTCTTAAGTTGTGAATTTCATCTAATCCATGTAGGTCAAATTCAACTTCAAGTTTAAAATCAATTTGAAGGGAAAGACATTCTTGTAAATCTCGAGCTCCAGTTCCAGGAGGATCGAAACGATGAATCATGTTTAATATATCTACAATTTCTTTTTCAGTTACCGTCAGATTGTGAGCGAACATAAGATCATCTATGATCTCAATTGGCTCTCTTCGCAAATAACCATCATCATCAATGGATCCGATAATCTGTTCAGCCAATATCAGCTCTTTGCCTTCTGCTAAATTCAACATCCCTAATTGCTGTTCTAAATACTCATGAAAAGTATCTTCGACTGCGATCGGCATTGTCTTGTCTTCATCATCAGCCGAATAATTATTGGCTTGAAGCTTATAACTGGAGGGATCATCTTCAATATAGTCTGTCAGGTACTCTTCCAACTCAAACTCTTCTTCCTTCACGGGTTCCTCGGTCTCAGCGAAGTCATCCACATCATTGGTCCCATCATCTCTGACTTCTAGGGCGTCTTCGGTTTCCTCCCCTTCTTCTAAAGCGGGATTGGCCTCAAGCTCCTCTTTGATGCGTTGCTCTAATGTGGCTGTTGGTATTTGGAGTAACTTCATCAGTTGTATCTGCTGAGGAGACAACTTCTGAAGCATCTTGTTTGATAGATTCTGTCTTAACATCTTTACGTCCTGGGTTCTCTGATGATAAAATTTTGTTTTGTCCTATTTGATCGGTTCTGCGTTCATGATCAGAAAAAAGGATTTCGAATTGTACATCAGCTTTAAGCCGATTTATTAATTTTCAATTATCCTTCTGACCTTCAATCAAAATTATTTACGTGAAAGTTGAAAATATTGTGTCAATTTAGTGTGACAAAGATTTTAAAAGCTCAG